>NZ_JAPFQV010000003.1:0-183566 GCF_033804685.1 Micromonospora sp. RTP1Z1 | reverse complement strand
TCGGCGGGTCGTACGCGATCGCCTGGGCCGGCGAGTCGGTGACCAGGACGTCGGCGGCGGCCAGCAGGTCGGGGCCGAACTCGGCGCGGTGCCGCTGCTTGAAGCCGACCGTGTTGACGTGCGTGCCCGGCGCGAGGTCCCGGGCGTCCAGCACCGGGGTCGGGCTGGTGGTGGCGAGCACCACGATGTCCCGCCCGGTCACCGCCGCCGAGGCGGTGGCCACGGCCCGGGCCGGCACGCCCAGCTCGGCCCGGACCCGGGCGGCGAACGCGTCCCGGGGGGCGGCCGCGCGGCTGTGCACGGTCACCTCGCGCAGCGGGCGGACCGCGGCGGCGGCCCCGACCTGGGACCACGCCTGCCGGCCGGAGCCGACGACGCCGAGGGTGGCCGCGTCGGGGCGGGCGAGGGCGTCCACGGCCACCCCGCCCAGCCCCCCGGTACGTCGGGAGCCCAGCTCCCCGCCGACCGCGATCGCCCGCACCGCCCCGGTCCGCCCGTCGTGCAGCACCACCAGCTGCCCGCTCTCCGGGTGCCCGAAGGTGTCGTACGACCGGAAGCCGTACCACTCGCCGGTCAGGTGGCCGGCGGTCAGCACCATCCGGCCGCCGCCGAGCGGCGCGGACGCCCGGGGCGGGGCGACCAGCCGACCCTCGTACGCGGCCAGCAGCGCGTCCCGCATCGCGGCGACGGTGACCGGGGCGTCCAGGGTCGCGGCGACGTCCTCGTCGGAGAAGAGCAGCGTCATGACCCCCATACTGCAACCTGAAGTGAGGTTGAGATCCATCGGTGGTGGGGTTCGTCACCGCGCCGGCGGCCGCCGCGCCCGACCGGTGCTAGCGTCGGCTGCGGCGGCACCCGCCGGCGCACGATGGCCGGGCCGCCCCGGACGAGTCGTGGGCGTACCCGGTCAGGCAAGACGCCCCGGACGACAACCGACTCGTCCCGGCCCCGGCGGCCGGGCCCGCCCGCAGAGGTGACCTGCCATGGCCTGGATCGTGCTGGTGCTCTCCGGACTGCTCGAGACCGCGTGGGCGATCTCCCTCGATCGCAGCGCCGGCTTCAGCCGCCCCCTCCCCTCCGCCGCCTTCGCGGTCACCCTGGTGCTGAGCATGGCCGGCCTGGCGTACGCGCTGCGCGAGATCCCGGTCGGCACCGGCTACGCGGTCTGGGTGGGCATCGGCGTGGTGGGCACCGCGCTGGTCGGCATGCTCGCCCTGCACGAGCCGGCCAGCCTGCCCCGGATCGCCTGCCTGGCGCTGGTGGTGGCCGGCGTGGTCGGCCTGAAGCTCTTCCACTGACCCGACTGATCCTCGGCATCGTCGGCGCGGTGCTCGGCGACAAGCCGCTCGGCTGGTACGCGGCCGCCGCGAGCGTCGTCGGCGCCATCCTCGGCATGGTCATCGCCGCCGCGCTGATGAACTCCTGACCACCCGCGCCACGACGTGAGGCCCGCCGGATCCCGGCGGGCCTCGTTGCGTAGCCGTCCCCCACGGCCGGGCTCGGCCTACTCCCCGCCGCCGCGCAGGCCGGCCAGGACCTCGTCCAGCTCGTCGGGCTTGACCAGCACGTCCCGGGCCTTGGACCCCTCGGAGGGGCCGACCACGCCCCGGGTCTCCATCAGGTCCATCAGCCGGCCCGCCTTGGCGAAGCCGACCCGCAGCTTGCGCTGGAGCATCGACGTCGAGCCGAACTGCGACGTGACCACCAGTTCGACCGCCTGCACCAGCACGTCCAGGTCGTCGCCGATGTCCTCGTCGATCTTCTTCTTGCTTTCCTGCGCCGGGGCGAGCACGTCCGAGCGGAACTCCGGCTCGCGCTGGTCCTTGCAGAACTTCACCACGTCGGCGATCTCGCGCTCGGTCACCCAGGCGCCCTGGATCCGGACCGGCTTCGAGGCGCCCATCGGCAGGAACAGCCCGTCGCCGCGGCCGAGCAGCTTCTCCGCGCCGGGCTGGTCGAGGATGACCCGCGAGTCGGCCAGCGAGGAGGTGGCGAAGGCCAGCCGGGACGGCACGTTGGCCTTGATCAGGCCGGTGACCACGTCGACCGAGGGGCGCTGGGTGGCGAGCACCAGGTGGATGCCGGCGGCCCGGGCCAGCTGGGTGATCCGGACGACCGAGTCCTCCACGTCGCGCGGGGCGACCATCATCAGGTCGGCCAGCTCGTCCACGATCACCAGCAGGTACGGGTAGGGGCGCATCTCCCGCTCGCTGCCGGGCGGGGCCTTGATCTCGCCGTTGCGTACCTTGCGGTTGAAGTCGTCGATGTGCCGGACCCCGTTGGCGGCGAGGTCGTCGTAGCGCATGTCCATCTCGCGGACGACCCAGTCCAGCGAGTCGGCCGCCTTCTTGGCGTTGGTCACGATCGGGGTGACCAGGTGCGGGATGCCCTCGTAGCCGGTCATCTCGACCCGCTTCGGGTCGATCAGCAGCAGCCGTACCTCGTCTGGCGTCGCTCGCGTGAGGACCGACACCAGCAGGGTGTTCAGACAACTGGAGTTGTGCGTGGGGATGCACGCACGGCTGGCCAGGTACAGGTGGCTCGGGCTGTCGACCTCGATACATCGGACAGGTACCGAGGCGATTGGCCGCACGTCCACGATGTAGCGCCGCGACGTCGTCGAGCGCGTGCGGACCACTTGTCGGCTCGCCTTGCGCGCCAATCGGAAGACCTTGTCGACCGGGGTGAAATGGATCCGATAGCAGACGGAGGTTGACTGATTCCGGCCCTTCACCTGCTTCGTCGTCAATGTCGCCTGGTAACCGAGCCCAAGAATCAGCTCCAGAGCATCCTGGGCCAGACGCTCGTTCGTCAGCGCGAGTTCGACCCCGCCTTGCTTGGAAACCGTTCCGTCGGTGTCCAGCAGACCTGCCAGCAAGGCTCGCCTCTGCTGCTCGGACGAACGCAGATAAATAGCGGGGATGTGTTTCGTCCCGATCTCGCGGAACAACTGCCGCAGGGTCCGGTAACGGCCAAGGGGGCCAGTGTCTGATTCGACGTGACCCGTTCGCCGTTGCGGGCTCCGACCCCGAGCTGCCAGACACACGGCGGAGAGACCCACCCCGAACCGCCGGGCCGCCCGAGCAAGGCTCACACCGCTGGTCGCCAGCTCCACCGCCTCGGCGATTCGCCGGTCCCGTTCCGGGCTGTTCGAGATCGTGTATTGCATCCGGCTGGCCGCGTGCTTCGTCACGACGTACCCGTCCAGGCGAATGTTGTCCAGCAGTTCGTCCTCGGCGCAGGTGAAGCCGGCCGACCCGGTCGTGCCGTCACCCAGCCAACAGCCCATGGTGTACGGAGCGACGGGTAGATCCTGCTCTGGATAATCGAGCACCCCGCACACATCCACGGCGTGATTGGCCCAGGAGCCGCTTCGCCCGACCACCCGTAGCGACGCTGCTATCTCGGCCGTGGTGACCGGCCGGTCGTCGAAGGCACGCCTGCGACCTGATCGTCCCGGATCCGTGACAAGTTGGTGCAACGCCTGGTAGATCCGGTGACGGGAATAGCCCGGCACCCGGCGGGTCACATCACGACCACCCCGTCGGTAGCTGGTCCAGGCGCTCTCCGCCTCCCTGGGCAGCCCACGCACGACCCGGTGCAGCACGTTTCGGAACTGCTGGCCCACATCGGCGATGACCTCGTCAGTCGACACCGGCCGATCCAACTCCGCCAGCACCTGAACCGCCCGCATGGTCACCCGCTTCACATCACCCGCGGACCAGTACGAACCATCCTTCCATCGGTGGGTTCGCTGAGTCCGGCCCGCCCTCGTTGTCGTCTGCCACTGGTGCTGGGCATCGGCGACGATGACTGTGCCGTCGGAAAACTCCACCTCGTAACAGGGCCGGTCATACATGACGGGGGTGGCAGCGACGATCGTGCACGCCCGACCCAGCTCGTCGAAGGCCCTTCCGCCAACATGGAGCGCGCCCATGGTGGACCATCCGTCGGGCGTGGGGATCGGTGTGTCCAGGGCAAGAGCCTTGCCGGCGCCGGTGGCCCCGGCGATCAGGATGTGAGGCATCTTCGCGAGGTTGGCCACCACGTAGCCGCCCTCGATGTCCTTGCCGAGCGCCACCACCATCGGGTGGTGGTCGCTGGTCGCGGCCCGCGAACGCAGCACGTCACCGAGCGCGACGTTCTCCGGGTCGGTGTTCGGGATCTCCACGCCGACCGCGCTCTTGCCCGGGATCGGGCTGATGATCCGCACGTCCGGCGACTTCACCGCGTACGCGATGTTGCGGGAGAGCTGGGTGATCCGCTCGACCTTGACGCCGTGGCCGAGCTCGACCTCGTACCGCGTGACCGTCGGACCCCGGGTGAAGCCGGTGACCGCGGCGTCCACGTCGAACTGGTCGAAGACGCCGGTCAGGGCGGCGATCACCTCGTCGTTGGCCTTGCTCCGGGTCTTCGGCGCGGCGCCGCCGCTGAGCATGTTCGCCGGCGGCAGGGTGTAGTCCCCGGCCAGCCCGTTGAGCGCGAGCTGCTCCGCCCGGGTCGGCAGGGGCGAGTGCTCCGGCGGCTCGACCGGCTTGCGGGTGGCGGGCACCTTCGCCGGCGGCTTGCGCGGCAGCACCACGGTGTCCTGGAGGTCGACGCCGTAGAGGTCGCCGTCCGGGTCGTCCGGGTCCAACGGCGGCGGCAGCCGCTTGGCCGGCCGCTTGCGGGCCGGCTTCCCGGCCGCCACCTCGGTCGCGGCGTCGGCGGCGTCCGGCGGCGCGACCAGCGAACCGGCGAGCAGCCCGAGCCGCTCCGGGATCTTGTTGATCGGGGTCGCGGTGACCACCAGCAGGCCGAAGAGGAGCAGCAGGACCAGCAGCGGCACCGCCACCCAGGCGGTGATCGCCGTCACCAGCAGGTCGCCGACGCCCGCGCCGAGCAGGCCGCCCGCGTAGTCCCGCTGCACGGAGTCGACCGGATCCTGTCCGATGTGCAGCATCGCCGCGGTGGCGATCAGCATGGACCCCCAGCCGACCAGGCCACGGCCCCGGTGCTCGGGGTCGGCCGGCGTCCGCATCAGCCGCCAGGCGCCGATCATCAGCAGCACCGGCACCACGATCGCGATCGCGCCGAGGAAGAGCCGGACGGTGTCGGCCAGCCGGGCGCCGACCGGCCCGGCGCCGCCGAACCAGATGGCCACCGCGGCGAGGATGGCGAAACCGAAGAGCAGCAGCCCGCCACCGTCGCGGCGGTGCTCCGGATCCAGGTCGCGGGCGGTGGCGGCCTGCCGCCCGGCCGCCCGGACCGCCCAGCCCACCCCGTGCGCCAGTCCCATCCAGACCGCGCCGACCGCGCGTCCGGCGTAGACGGCCGGGCCGGGCCGGGCCGCGGTTCGCCGCCGGGCTGCCGCCCGGGTGGTCTTCTTCGCCGGCTGACGGGCACGGCTGTTCGTGGTGCCGCGCGGCGACGCGCCGCGTCGCCGGCTCGCCTGAGAGGTACGGCCCGCCATACAGTCACGGTAACGGCGTCACCCGGCAGATCGCCGCTTTCCGGGTCGTGTCCGCGCGTCGCAGCACGGACCGCGCCGTCCGCTGTGTTATTCGCCTCAGAAGGGATGCCCGATGGCGTCGCCGGAGATCGAGGACGGTCCGGACGGCCCCCTGGCCGGACACCCGCAAGCATTACGACCGCTCACCGGCAAGTTGATCGCCGCGGTGCTGACCAACCGTGGCTACACGGTCGCCGCGGACGCCGACGGCAACCTGGTGGGCCGCTGGGAGGAGAGCCTGATCTGGTTCTTCCGCCGGGGCGCCGCGGGCGAGCTGCTCCAGGTGCGTACCGTCACCGCCCCGCGCTTCGGCATCGAGCAGGTGCCGGCCCTGTACGCGTTCTGCAACACCTGGAACCACGACCGGCTCTGGCCCAAGGCGTTCGTGCACGTCGCCGACGACGGCCTGGCCCAGGTCTTCGGCGAGGTCACCACCGACCTGGAACGCGGCGTCACCCCGCACCAGCTCGACCAGCTGATCGACTGCGGCATCTCCACCGGCTGTCAGCTCGCCACGGCCGTCGGCCGCCTCCCCGGCGGGTCGGTCCGGTGACCACCTCCCGCGACCGGGGGCCGGCCGAGGCGCTCGCCGACGCCCGGGACCTGCCCGACGGCGAGGCCCGCTTCGCCGAGCTGGAGCGGATCGCCGATCAGGCCGACGCGACCGGCGACCCGGGCACCGGGCTGGCCGCCCGGTTCGCGCTGATCGAGGCGTACCTGCACCACGGGGAGCGGTGGCGGCTGCTCGAACCGGTGCGCCGCTGCCTGGCGGCGGTCGACCGGGCACCCGGGCTGCTGGCCGGCCGCCCCGGCGACGCCGAGACGCTCCGCCGCCACCAGCGGCAGGCGGTGGAGGCGTTCCTCGGCACCCCGCGGGTCGGCCTGGACCAGGCCCGGTCCCTGCTGGACGACCTCGCCGGCCAGCTCGGCCCGGACGCCGAGCCGGTCGCCGAGCTGCGCTGCCGGCTCGCCGACCACCTCGGCGACGAGCCGACCGCGCGCCGGGAGTACGACCGCTGGCGCCACGACCGTGCCGGCTCGGCGGGTCCGCCGCCGCGCTGCGACCCGGAACAGTCGGCCGCCGCGCCCGACCCGGCCGGCGGCTGCCCCGGCTGCGCCCCGGCCCGCCGGGCGGAACTGCTGGCCGGCTGGGGCGAGGACGGGACGGCGCTCGACGCGCTGCGGCCGGTGCTGGAGGGCGGGGTCCGCTGCACCGACCAGCCGGAGCGGGCCCTCGCCGTGGCGCTGCTGCCGTGGCTGCGGAGCGGGGCGGCGGACCGGGCGGGGCGGGCCCACCTGCGGGCCTACCGGCGGCACCGGCGGGAACGGACCGCCTTCCCGCAGCTCGCCGCGCACCTGCGGTTCTGCGCGCTGGGCGGGCACCTGGACCGGGGGCTGGACATCCTCGCCGAGCAGCTGCCGCGGCTGGACCACCCGTACGACGACCTGTCCGCGATGGAGCTCGCCGCCGCCGGCGCGCTGCTCTGCGCGTTGGCCGCCGAGGCCGGGCGGGGCGGGCGGCGCATCCACCGCCCCGGCCACGGTCCCCGACCGGCGGCGGAGGTGGACGTGGCCACGCTCGGCGCGGACCTGCTCGCGGTGGCGACCGAGCTGGCCGGCAGCTTCGACGCCCGCAACGGCACCGGCCACCAGTCCGGGCGGATCGCCTCCTGGCTGGCGGAACGGCCGCTCGCCGACCCGGTGCCGCTGCCGGGCGACGACGACCCCGACGAGTGGCCGGCCGACGACCCGGCGGCGGGGCGGGCCGCACCGGCCGAGGAGGAACTGGCCCCGCTGAGCCTGGCCCTGCTGACCGCCGCGATGGATCGGCGTGGCGACGGGTACGCGGTGGAGCCGGACGGCACGGTGGTGGGCCGCTGGGGCGAGGCGGTGATCCGGTACCGCCGGCTGGGGCGGCGCGGGGAGATCCTGCACGCCCGGGTGGTCGCCACCCGACGGCTGCCGGCGGCCCGGCGGGCCGAGGCGTACGCGTTCTGCAACGACTGGAACCACGACCGGCTGCTGCCCAAGGCTTACGTGCACGAGCTGGACTCCGGCGAGCTGCTGCTGGCCGGGGACGTCACCACCGACCTGGAACACGGGGTGGCCCCCACCCAGCTCGGCGTCCTGATCGAGGCGACGGTGGCCACCGGCGTCGGGTACACCGCCGCGGTCGCCGCGCTGCCCTGACCGGGACGGTCCCGGACGCGGCGCGGCCCCCGGCCACCGGGCGGTGGGGGACGGGGGCCGCGGTCCGGGCCGCCGGACGGGACGCCCGGCAGCGGCTCAGCGGGCGGAGAAGGCCAGGGTGTACGCCCCGGCGCCGTCCAGCCCGACGACCCGGTAGCGGTAGACGCCGGCCGGGGTGTCGGCGGACAGCCGAGCCACGCCGTCGGCGGTGTCGGCGCTGGCCACGGTCTGGAACGAGGCCCCGGTGAAGCGTTGCAGCTGCAGCGCCACCAGGGTGCCCTCCGGCGCGTCCAGGCAGGCCTCCTGGCTGCCGGCGGCGGTCCGGAACCAGCGACCGTCCGGCTGGTTCTGCGCCCGGCCGGCGGCGATCTGGCCGGTGCGGCTCACCTGGCCGGTGCACGCGGTCTGCTCCCCGCCGGGCGGCGCGCTCGGGGCGGCGGTGGCCGGCGGCGCGGTGGCGCCGCCGTCGGCGGGGGGCGCGGACGGCGGCGACTGTCCGTTCGCGGTGACCAGGGTCAGGTTGTTGCGCTGGAGGATCTCGTTGACCGGCTGGAAGAAGGTCACCCCGCCCTGCGTGCAGTCGCCGGACCCGCCGGAGGTGACCCCCTGCGCCTGGTCGCCGGAGAGCCAGGCGCCGCCCGAGTCGCCCGGTTCGGCGCAGACGTCCGTCCGGGTCAGCCCGGTGACCGTCCCCTCCGGATAGTTCACCGTGGCGTTCTTCGCCTGGATCACGCCGCAGCGGGTGCCGGTGGTCGAGCCGGAGCGGCAGACCGAGGCGCCGACCGGGGCCTCCGTGGAGCCGTTCACCGGCACCGTGCCCCCGTTGAAGTCGTTCACCACGCCCTGCGGCGTCCAGTCGCCGTTCACCTCGACGACCGCCCAGTCGTCGCCGGGGAAGGACGAGGCGGCGAAGGTGCCCTGGGCGATCCGGTTCGCGCCGGTGGTCCGGTCGCCCGGCTGGCCGCAGTGCCCGGCGGTGACGAAGCCGCCCACCACGGAGAAGCCGACCGAGCAGCGGCCGGCGTTGTTGATGAAGAAGGCGTCGCCGCCGCGTACGTCGAACAGCGGGCGGGGCGCCTCCGCGGCGGCCCGCACCCGGACCGACCCGGCGGGCACCCCGCTGGCCTCGGCGAACCGCCGGCCGGCCGCCTCCGCGCCCGGCTGGGCGAGCACCACCACCGAGTTGGTGACGACGTCGACATACCAGCCGGAGACGTCCGGGCTGGCCCTGCCGCCGGCCGAGTCGAGCCGGCTCATCACCGCGTCCAGCTCGCGGACACCCCGGTCGACCTGCTTCGGCACCGCGCCTGCCGCCCGCACCGTCGCCGCCTGCGCCGGGTCGGCCACCGCCACGTTGAGCGTCGCACCGTCGGCGCTGAGCCAGCTGCCGCCGTAGTCATCGCCCAGCTCGGTACGGAGCCGGGTGACGGTGCCCGCGGCCCGGCGCTCGGTCTTCAGGCGCTTCACCGCCTGCTCCCGGCTCAGCGAGAGGTCGCGGCTCAGCGCGTCGACCACCACCGGCGCGACGCCGTCGGACGCCGCGGGCGCGCCACCGCGGGGCGCCGCGCCATCCCCGGCGAACGACGGCAGGGTCACCGCCGCCGCCGCTCCCACCGCCGCCACCAGTACGCCGATGGCTGTGATCCGTCTGCGGTCCATCCGCCACGCTCCTCCCGGCCGGCGCGGGATACGCCTGCCGGAGCGGAGTACGGAGACGGACGCCGATCGGTTGAAGTGACGGACGACGATCGACCGAGCGTGGTCGGGCGACGTCGATTCGTACCCGGAGAGCGACGACGCCGGCCCACCGCGGACGGTGGACCGGCGTGCGGAGCCGGTGGGGTCAGACCTCGACCACGGTCGGGACGATCATCGGCCGCCGTCGGTACGCGTCGTTGACCCACCGCCCGACGGTGCGCCGGACGATCTGCTGGAGCTGGTGCGGGTCGGTGATGCCGTCCGCGGCGGCCCGGTTGAGCGCCTCGGTGATCAGCGGGATCACCGGGTTGAACGCCTCCGGGTCCTCCGAGAAGCCCTTCGCGGAGACGGTCGGGCCGGCGACCACCTTGCCGGTGACCGAGTCGACCACCACGGTGGTCGCGATGAAACCGCCGTCGCCGAGCATCCGACGCTCGGTGAGCAGCGACTCGCTGACGTCGCCGACGGCGAGACCGTCGACGTAGACGTACCGGCTCTTCACGTGCCCGACCAGGCTGGCGCGGCCCTCGACCAGGTCGACCACGTCGCCGTCCTCGCAGATCACCACCCGGTCGGCGGCGACCCCGGACTCGATGCCGAGCCGGGCGTGCGCGCGCAGGTGGCGCCACTCGCCGTGCACCGGCATGAGGTTGCTCGGCCGCACCACGTTGAGCAGGTAGAGCAGCTCACCGGCGGGGGCGTGGCCGGAGACGTGCACCTTGGCCACGTCCTTGTGCACGACCACCGCGCCGGCCCGGGCCAGCCGGTTGATCACCCGGTAGACGGAGGTCTCGTTCCCGGGCACCAGCGATGAGGCCAGCACCACCGTGTCGCCGGGGGCGATGGTGATGTGCCGGTGGTCGCCGCTGGCCATCCGACCGAGCGCGCTCATCGGCTCGCCCTGCGAGCCGGTGGACATCAGCACGATCTGCTCGGGCGGCAGCGTGGTCGCCTCCTCGATCCCGATGATCAGGCCGGCCGGGATGTTGAGCAGGCCGAGGTCCCGGGCGATGCCCATGTTGCGGACCATCGAACGGCCGATCAACGCGACCTTGCGGCCGTGCTCGCCGGCCGAGTCGAAGACCTGCTGCACCCGGTGCACGTGCGAGGCGAACGAGGCGACGATGATCCGCCCCTTGGCCTTCGCGAAGATCGAGTCGAGCACCGGCCCGATCTCCCGCTCCGGGGTGACGAAGCCAGGGATCTCCGCGTTGGTGGAGTCCGACAGCAGCAGGTCGACGCCCTCGGCGCCGAGCCGGGCGAAGCCGGCCAGGTCGGTGATCCGGCCGTCGAGCGGGAGCTGGTCCATCTTGAAGTCGCCGGTGTGCAGCACCAGGCCGGCCGGCGTGCGGATGGCCACCGCGAGCGCGTCCGGGATCGAGTGGTTGACGGCGAAGAACTCCAGATCGAACGGGCCGAGCCGCTCCCGGCCGCCCTCCCGCACGGTCAGCGTGTACGGCTGGATCCGCCGCTCGGCCAGCTTCGCCTCGACCAGGGCGAGGGTGAACTGGGAGCCGACCAGCGGGATGTCCGACTTGTGGGCGAGCAGGTACGGCACCGCGCCGATGTGGTCCTCGTGACCGTGCGTGAGCACGATCGCCTGGATGTCGTCGAGCCGGTCCAGGATCGGACCGAAGTCGGGCAGGATCAAATCCACGCCCGGCTGCTCGACGTCGGGGAAGAGCACCCCGCAGTCGACGATCAGCAGCTTGCCGTCGTACTCGAAGACGGTCATGTTCCGGCCGATGGCGCCGAGTCCGCCGAGCGGCATGATCCGCAGGCCGCCCTCCGGCAGCGGCGGGGGCTGTTCGCCCTCGATGTGCGCCTCGGTCACGCGTCCACCTCAATCTGCGACGCCGCAATCCGGCGTCCGTCGTGTCGTTTGGTCATCAGGGCAGTTCCAGGCCCGCCGCCGCGCAGTCCGCGCGCAGCTGGGCCAGTTCGTCGGCGGTGGCGTCCACCAGCGGCGACCGTACCGGGCCGGCGGGCAGGCCCTTGGCGGCCAGGCCCGCCTTCACCAGGATCACGCCCTGGGTACGGAAGATGCCGGTGAACAGGGGCAGCAGCCGCCGATGCAGGCGCAGCGCCGTCGCGGTGTCCCCCGCGTCGTACGCCTCGATCAGCTGCTTGGCCAGCGCCCCGGTGAAGTGCGTCGAGGTGCCGACCAGACCGACACCGCCGACCGCCAGCAGCGGCAGGGTGAGCGAGTCCTCGCCGCTGTAGATGGCCAGGTCGCTGCGGCTGGTCACCCAACTGGTGGCGGTCAGGTCGCCCTTGGCGTCCTTGACCGCGACGATTCGGCCGTGCTCGGCCAGCCGCACCAGCGTCTCGGTGGCGATCGCCACGCCCGCGCGGGGCGGGATGTCGTAGAGCATGATCGGCAGTCCGGTGGCGTCCGCGACCGCGGTGAAGTGCCGCAGCAGCCCGCTCTGCGGCGGCTTGTTGTAGTACGGGGTGACCACCAGCAGACCGTGCGCGCCGGCCTTCTCGGCCGACGCGGCCAGCTCGATGGTGTGCCGGGTGTCGTTGGTGCCGACCCCGGCGACGATCCTGACCCGGTCGCCGACCGCCTCGGCGACGGCGCGGATCAGGGCCTCCTTCTCCGCGTCGGTGGTGGTCGGCGACTCGCCGGTGGTGCCGTTGACCACCAGCGCGTCGTTGCCCTGCTCGTCGACGAGGTGCTCCGCGAGCCGTACGGCGCCGTCCAGGTCGAGGGACCCGTCCGGGGTGAGCGGGGTCACCATGGCCGTGAGCAGTCGCCCGAACGGGCGCGATGCGCCCCGGTCGGGGGCAGCAGGGTGGTCGTGCGTCATGTTCACAACCTAGCGGACGACCACCGGGGCTCCGGCGGGGAAGGGTGCAGGAGTCACTCGGCGTGCGGGCTGGCCGCTACTTCGGTGCCGTCCGGCAGGGTGGTGATCACGAAGTCCGCGAAGACGTTCGGCGCGACATCCATGAGCTGCCGCAGGCACTCGACGGCGAGGTCACGGATCTCCACATCGGCGTGCTCGGTGGCGCGCATCTTGATGAAGTGCCGCCAGGCCCGGTAGTTGCCGGTGACCACGATCCGGGTCTCGGTGGCGTTGGGCAGCACCGCCCGGGCCGCCTGTCGGGCCTGCTTGCGGCGCAGCGTCGGGTTGGGCTCGTCGGAGAAGCGCTGCTCCAGCCCCTCCAGCAGCTCGGTGTACGCCCGGACGCTCGCCTCGGCCGCCTCGACGAACTTCTTGTGCAGCTCCGGGTCCTCGGCGATCACCTTCGGCTCGACCATGGCGGCGTCCCGCTCGGGGACGTACCGCTGGGAGAGCTGGGAGTACGAGAAGTGCCGGTGCCGGATCAGCTCGTGGGTGAAGGAGCGGGACACCCCGCTGAAGTAGAAGCTCACCGAGCCGTGCTCCAGCACCGAGAGGTGCCCGACATCCAGGATGTGCGCCAGGTAGCCGGCGTTCGTGGCGGTCGCCGGGTTGGGCTTCTTCCAGGACTGGTAGCAGGCCCGGCCGGCGAACTCGGCGAGCGCCTGACCACCCTCGGCGTCGGTCGACCACGGCACGTCGTCCGGTGCCTGGAACTGGGTCCACGCGATCAGCTTGACCTGGGGCTGCACCATCTCCGGCATTCCTGGGACTGTAGTGGCCGGACGCCCGGTGGCGAAACCTGGGCGCGCGGACGTGAAAGCGCCCACCACCGGCTCACGCGGAATGGCCGGCCCCGGGGTGGGTCAGACGTAGAGCGAGGTGAAGGGGGCCAGGGGCAGGTTGCGCAGCACCGAGAAGGCGAGCCAGGCGGCCAGGAAGCCGCCGATCACCTTGGGGCTGAGCCGCAGCTCCGGCAGGCGCCAGCCGAACGCCTGGTTCCCCGCCCAGGCGACGAAGAGGTAGGCGAGGAAGGGCAGCGAGAAGACGAAGAGGAAGTGGTGCCGGGCGGCGGCCGGCAGGTCACCGTGCAGCACGTACCAGAGGGCGCGGGTGCCGCCGCAGCCCGGGCAGTCCAGCCCGGTGGTGAGCTTGAGCAGACAGGTCGGCCGGGCGTCCGGGTCGCTGTGGGTGGGGTCGCTGACCAGCGCGTACGCCATTCCCATGCCGACGCAGCCGAGCGCGGCCAGCGGCACCGCCCAGCGCGGCGCGCGCTCGTGGAGGCGGATCACCAGCCGGGTGAACCGGTCCGGCTCGACCGGCTGGTAGGCCGGCTGCGGCCAGCCGCCGGCAGGGACGTCGCCAGTGGGGGCGGAGCCGGCAGGGACGGGGCCGGTGGGCCAGGCCTCCGGCCCGCGCTCCGCGTGCCCGGCGCCGAGGACCGCCGGGGCGATCGGCGCGACACCGTCGGGGGCCTCGTCGGGGGCCTGCTGGCCCGGCTGGATGGCCGGCCGCTCGACGCTCGTCACGCGCTCACCGTACACCGGCGACGCCCGTCAACGCGGCGGCCAGCGGGACCGCGAGGTCCCCCGCCGCCGGCGGGGCCACCGCGTCGAGGCCGAGCCAACCGGCCAGCCGGTAGAGCTCGGCGGCCAGGGCGATCGCGGTCTCCCCCGGATCGGCCCCGGGCTCGATCCAGGCGGCCGGCACGAGCAGCACCCCGGCCTTCCGGTCGGCCTTCAGGTCGACCCGCGCGGTGAACCGCTCCCCCTGCAGGAACGGCAGCACGTAGTAGCCGTGCACCCGCTGCGGGGCGGGCACGTAGATCTCGATCCGGTAGCTGAAGCCGAAGAGCCGCTCGGCGCGGCCCCGCTCCCAGACCAGCGGGTCGAAGGGGCTGACCAGGGTGTTGCCCCGCACCCACCGGGGCAGCCGGGCCTGCGCGTGCAAATACGCCGGCTGCCGCCAGCCCGGCACCGTGACCGGCGTCAGCTCCCCCGCCTCGACCAGCTCGGCGACCGCCCGCCGGGCGCCGGCCAGCGGCAGCCGGAAGTAGTCGCGCAGCTCCGGCTCGGCGGCCACGCCGAGCGACCGGGCGGCGACCGACACCAGGGCGCGCCACGCGTCGGCGTCGCTCGGCGTGGGCGCGTCGAGCACGGCGGCGGGCAGCACCCGCTCGGGCAGGTCGTAGCGGCGGGCGAACGAGGTGGTGCGATCGGCGGCGGTCACCTCGCCGGCCCAGAACAGGAACTCCAGCGCCCGCTTGACCGCCGACCAGTTCCAGCCCCAGTTGCCGGTCTCCCGGGGCGCGTCGTGCTCGATCTCGGCGGCGGTGAGCGGCCCCCGGGCGGCCACCTCGTCGCGGACCCAGGCCACCAGCTCGGGCTGCTCCCGGGCGATCCGGCGCATGCCGCCCCAGGCGTCGTCCTGCGCCTTGGCCATCCGCCAGCGCAGCGCCGGATGCAGCTCGACCGGCACCAGCGACGCCTCGTGCCCCCAGTACTCGAAGAGCTCGCGGGGGCGCCGGTAGGCGGCGGAGTCGAGCAGCGTGGTCGGGTACGGCCCGAGCCGGCTGTAGAGCGGCAGGTAGTGCGCGCGCTGCAGCACGTTGACCGAATCCATCTGGATCAACCCGATCCGGTCGAGCACCCGGCGCAGGTGCCGGCGGTTGAGGGCGCCGCCGGGCGCCGGGTCGGCGAAGCCCTGGGCCACGAGGGCGATGCGCCGGGCCTGGGCGAGCGAGAGCGATTCCGGTTCAGCCATCGTCGGGCACCCTAATCCACCGGTACGACGTCGGAGCGGACGCTGGACCGATCGCCCGCCGGGGCATAGAACGGACGGATGCTCACCATCCGCAGGGAGGAGCCGGACGACGCCGAGGCGATCGCCCGGGTGCACGTGCACGGCTGGCAGGCCGGCTACGCCGGGATCATGCCGGCCGAGGTGCTGCGCCGGCTGAACCCGGCGGCCTGGGCGCAGCGGCGGCGCGACCTCGGCACCGCCGACCCGGAGCATCCGTTCACCACCCTGGTCACCGAGGTCGACGGGACGGTCACCGGCTTCGCCACCTTCGGGCCGTACCGCAACGACCAGGACCGGGCCGACGTCGACCCGGCGTACGGCGAGATCCTGGCCATGTACGTGGAGCCGGCGCGCTGGGGCGGCGGGACCGGCCGGGCGCTGCTGGCCGCGGCCCGCGCCGGGCTCGCCGGGCGGGGCTGGACCGAGTACCGGCTCTGGGTGCTGGCCGACAACGTCCGGGCCCGCCACTTCTACGAGCGCGCCGGGCTGTCACCCGACGGGGCGGAGTCCACCTACCCGGTGCCGCTCTCCGGCGGACGCGACCCCCTCGGGCTGCTCGAGCTGCGGTACGCCGCCCGGCTCGACGGCTGACCCGGCCGGGGTGGCCCGGCGACGGATCGGCAGGCCCAGCAGCAGCGCCAGGCTGATCCAGACATAGGTGTTGCTGCCGAGGAATCCGTCCACGCCGGTGAAGTCCTTCTCCCAGGCCCAGACGATCCGGCTGATCAGGAAGCCGTACCCGATGATCGCGGCGGCCAGCAGGACGCGGCGCCGGCGCCCGCGGGCGGGCGCGGCCATGGCGTTGTCCACCAGCAGGATCAGTCCGGGGATCAGCCAGACCAGGTGGTGCACCCAGGTCACCGGGCTGACCAGGCACATCATCGCGCCGGTCAGCGCCAGGCCGGTGGCCTCGTCGCCCGCGGCCACGGCGGCCCGGGACCGCCACGCCCAGACCGCGAGGGTGGCGAGGACCAGCACCAGCCAGGCCACCGTGCTCGGGTGCTCCGGGTCGAGCCGGGCCACCACCCCGCGGAGCGACTGGTTGGAGACGAACGCCAGCTCCCCGACCCGGCCGGTGTTCCACAGCGCCTCGGTCCAGAACTCCCGCGAGGCGTCCGGGAAGAGCGCGGCGGCGACCAGGGTCGCCCCCGCCGCGGCGGCCATCGCGGTGAACGCGGCCCGCCAGCGCCGGGTGACCAGCAGGTAGACGATGAAGACGCCCGGGGTCAGCTTGATCGCGGTGGCCAGGCCGATGCCCACTCCGGCCCACCGGTTGCCGGCCGGCAGCAGCCGGAGCAGATCCACCGCCACCAGGAAGAGCAGCAGCGTGTTGACCTGGCCGAAGTTGACCGTCTCGCGCATCGGCTCGAAGGCGGCGGCCAGGCAGAGCGCCACCGCGAGGGCGAACCAGCGGGTCCAGCCGGCCCGGCGGGAGATCGGGTCGACCAGCCACCAGATCAGCACCGCGCTGGTCGCCACGCTGGCGACCACGCTCACCGTGATCGCCGCCGGCCACGGCAGGTACGCCATCGGCAGCATGACCAGCGCGGCGAACGGCGGATAGGTGAAGCCGTACTGGGTGCCCGCCTTGAGGAAGTCGTAGATCTCCCCGCCGTCGTGCACCCAGAAGGTCAGCGCGCCGTAGTAGACCTTAAGGTCGAAGAAGCCGTGCCGCACGGCCGCGACGGCGAGGAAGGCGGCCACCGCGACGGCGAGCACCACCACCCCGGCGACCTGCCCGAACGTCCGCCTGGCACCCTGCGCCACCGTCGCCTCCCTCGCCCTGCGTAGGCTCACGTTCCATGGCTCTCGGGTACGTCCGCCCGGCGCGTCCCGAAGACGCCGGCGAGATCGCACGCATTCAGCTCGCGACCTGGCGGGTCGCGTACCGCCGGATCCTGCCCCGGCACGTGCTCGACAACCTGGACGAGGCGTACCTCGCCCGGCGGTGGAGCGCTGCGGTGCAGGAGCCGCCCTCGGGCGCGCACCGCGTGCTGGTCGCCGTCGAACAGGCCGAGCAATCGTATCTGGTGGGATTCGCCGCATCCGGTCCGGCCGACGCCGAGGCGCTCGCCCCGGGCGAGCCCGCCGAGGCGCTGGCCGAGGGCGTGGTGGCGGTGACCGACCTGCTGATCGAGCCGCGCTGGGGCCGGCGCGGGCACGGCAGCCGGCTGCTCGCCGCCGCCGTGGACCTGTGGCGCGCCGACGGCTTCACCCGGGCGGTGGCCTGGGCGTTCGACGGGGACGAGGCGACCCGGAAGTTCCTCACCAGCACCGGGTGGGAGCCCGACGGCGCGGCCCGGGCGCTGGACGTGGACGACATGCTGGTCCCGCAGCTCCGGCTGCACGTCACGGTCCCCACCGAGCCGGCCACCGAGGCCTGATCGCCGCGCGGCCGGTGACAGGGTCAGCCCTTGTCGGCGCCCTCGTTGGCGCCCCGGACGAAGTACCGCTGGAAGATCACGAAGAGCACCGCCACCGGGATGGTGGCCAGCAGCGCGGCACCCAGCTTCAACGGGTACTGCGTGCCCTTGCCGAGCGAGCCGCTGACCAGGTCGGCCAGGCCCCGGGGCAGCGTGAACAGGCCCGGGTCCTGCACCGCGACCAGGCTGTGCGGGAACTCGTTCCAGGAGCCCTGGAACGACAGGATGGTCAGCGTGATCAACGCCGGCCGTGCCATCGGCAGCACCACCGACCAGAAGGTGCGGAAGGTGCCCGCGCCGTCGATCCGGGCCGCCTCCTCCACGCTGACCGGAATGGACTCGAAGAACTGCTTCATGATGAAGACGCCGGCCGCGTCGGCGAGCAGCGGCACGACCAGCCCGGCATAGCTGTCGTACAGCCCGAGCTGGTTGAGCACCAGGAACTTCGGGATCAGCAGCACCACGCCGGGCACCGCCATCACCGCGATGATCGCGGCGAAGAGTCCGGCCCGGCCGCGGAACCGCAGCCGGGCGAGGGCGTACCCGGCGAGCGAGTCGAAGAACACCCGGCCGAGCGTCACCAGCACCGTGACCAGCAGCGAGTTGCCCAGCCACAGCGGGAAGGCGGTGCCCGCGAAGATCCGCTCGAAACCGGCCAGCGACAGCGGGTCGGGCACCGGGGAGAGCGGGTTCGCGGCCGCGTCAGGCTCGGTCTTGAGCGAGTTGCCGATCTGGATGACGAACGGGTAGAGGAAGACCAGCCCGAAGAAGATCAGGACGGCGTACCCGAGGAACCTGTTGACCAGGGCACGCGGGCCGCGGTCGGCCCGGCGCGCGGGGGCCGCCGGCGCTGGCGGCCGGTCTGTCAGCACGGCCATGTCAGGCCCCTTCCGGTGCGCGTCGCCGCCACCGGCCGCGCCGGGGCCGGGGCTCGTCCCGGTCGGCCATGATCCGGCGCTGGACCAGGGTGAGCACGATGATGATCAGGAAGAGGACGAACGAGATCGCCGCCCCGGAGCCGTAGTCGAAGTCCCGGAACGCGGTCCGGTACGACAGGTATGCCGGGGTGAGCGTGGTCTTGGCCGGCTCCCCCTGGCTCATCACGTACACCTGGTCGAAGACTTGCCAGGAACCGATCAGGCCGAGGGTGAGCACCAGGAACGTGGTCGGCTTGATCAGCGGCAGGGTGACGTGCCGGAACCGCTGCAAGCGGGTGGCCCCGTCGAGGATGCTCGCCTCGTCCAACGCCACCGGGACGTTCTGCAGCGCGGCGAGGAACATCAGCATGAAGGTGCCCGAGGTGGTCCAGATCACCAGGCTGATGATCGAGATCATCGCGACGCTCGGCCCGGCGAGCCAGTCCCACCAGCTCAGGCCGAACGGGCCGCCGGCGGAGAGCGCGGTGGGCGGGGAGTCCACGCCGACCGCGCCGAGCAGCAGGTGCAGCACGCCCCGCGAGTCGGCGAACCACTGTGGCCCCTCGATACCGAAGATGCGCAGCAGCGCGTTGACCGCGCCGGAGTTGGCGAACATGAACAGGAAGACCACGCTGATCGCCACCGAACTGGTGACCGAGGGGAAGTAGAAGGCGGTCCGGAAGAACCCCTTCCCCTTGAGCATCCGGTTGTTGACCACCAGGGCGAGCCCGAGGGCGAGCACCGTCTGCGTCGGCACCACCAGCACCACGTAGTAGATGTTGTTCCGGATGCTGGTCATGAAGTCGCGGCGGGCGAGCCCGTCCTCGGTGAACAGCCGGGTGTAGTTGTCGCCGCCGACGACTGGCACCTTGCCGGTGAACGGGCTGCCCTGGCCGTTCCAGTCGGTGAGGCTGACCCAGAGCGCCATCAGGATCGGCAGCAGCAGGAACAGTCCGAGGATGACGATCACGGGCGCGACGAAGAGCCACCCGGCGACGTTCTCGTTGCTCCGGATGCCCCGTCCCGGGCGGCCCGGTGGGCCGGACTGCGCGGTGGCCGGCCCGGCGAGTGCTTCGGTTGCCATCTCCCCTCCTTCCGAGTGGGAGCCGGCCGGAGGGCCCGGTCCACGCCGGGCCCTCCGGTCCCTGCTCAGCCGCCGAGCGCCGCCTTGGCGTTCTTGTCGAAGTTCTGCAGGACGGTCTTCGGGTCGCCGTTGGTCAGGCCCTGCAGGCCGGTGTCCAGGTCGCCGAGGACGCTGTCCATCTTCGGGGCGTTCACCGGGCCCTGGGCGTACGCGGCGCCGTCGATGAACGGCTTGTCGGCCGGGAACGCGCTCGTGTACTGGTCGCGGACGGACTGCCGGGAGGGCATCACGCCGAACGCCTTGGCGAAGGTCATCTGCTGGTCGCCGGCGGTCATCGCCTCGACGAACTTGATCGCCTGGTCCTTGAACTTGCTCTTGGCCGCGATCCCCCAGCAGTTGGTGAAGGAGAGCGTCCCCTGTCCCTTCGGGCCGGCGGGCAGCGGGGCCACCTTGTACTTCAACTTCGGGAAGTCGTTCTGCAGGGCGCCCTTGATCCAGTTGCCCTCGATGGTCATCACGGCCTTGCCCTTGCCGAACGCCTCACCGGACCAGCCGGCGTCGAGCTGCTTGGGGTACCGGGCGTAGCCGCTGGCCAGCAGGGTCTTGACGTACTGCAGGGCGGCCAGGTTCTCCGGGGTGTCCGCGGTGGGCTGCTTGCCGTCCTTGCTGAGCAGCCAGCCGCCGTTCTGCACCAGGAACGCGCCGATCCGGTCCCGGGTGTCGCCGAGCGCGAGCGGCACCAGGCCCTTGGCCTTGATCTTCTGGCTGGTGGCGGTGAGCTGGTCCCAGGTGGTCGGCACGTCGGCGTCGGTCAGCCCGGCCTTCGCCCACAGGTCGGTGTTGATCTGCAGCGCGAGGGTGGAGAAGTCCTTGGGTGCGCAGTAGAACTTGCCGTCGTAGCTGAACGCGGTGCGCAGGCTCTCGTAGAAGTCGTCCGGCTTGCTGATCTTGTCGCCGTACGGCTCCAGGGCCCCGACGCTCGCGTAGTCGGCGAAGCGGCTGGCGTCGACGTAGAACACGTCCGGCGGGTTGCCGCCGGCGAGGGCCTGCCCGAGCTGCTGGACGAGGTCCTGGGCCGGGGTGACGGTGGCCTGGTTGCCCGAGGACGAGGCCCACTTGGCGGCGGCGTCCTGGACGGCCTTGGTCTCCGCGTCACCGGAGGAGCCGATCAGGATCTGCAGGTTCGCCGGGCCGCTGGACTGCTTCGCGTCGCCGGACGAGTCGTTGAAGCCGCTGCCACAGGCGGCGGAGCCGAACAGGGCGACGGCGGCGAGGCCGGCCACCGCCGCCCGGGCGAGGGATCGAGATGCCATCTTCTTCTCCTGGTGGGGGAAACGGGGGATCACGCGGTGTGCCGCAGCACCAGCGCGGGCTGGAGCAGCACGTGGGGGTCGGTGGGGTGGCCGTCGAGCACGCCGGTGAGCAGCTCGACGCAGCTGGCGGCGGCGGCCGCGAGCGGTTGACTGACACTGGTCAACCCGACCGCCGCCGCGACCGGGGTGTCGTCGAATCCGATGACGGCGGCCCGGGCGGCCACCGCCCGGACGGCTTTCAGCGCGCCGAGGGCGAGCGAGTCGCTCGCGCAGACCACGCCGGTCGGCGCCTCGGGGGTCGCGAGCAGGTCGCGCATCAACCGCTCGCCGTGGGCGACGCCGTCCTCGGTCTCCCGGTGCAGGCCGTCCGGGTCGAGGCCGGCCGCGGTCAGGGTGGTACGCCAGCCGGCGCGCCGGTCGTCGCCGACGCCGGACCCCTCCGGCCAGCCGATGAAGGCGATCCGGCGGTGGCCGTTCGCGAGCAGCCGGGAGGTGGCCTGGGCGGTGCCGGCGGCGCCGTCCACGTCGACCCAGGGGTGCGACTCGGGGGCGTCCCACGGCCGGCCGAAGGTCACGAACGGCACGCCCCGGCCGGCCAGCCAGGCCGTCCGGGGGTCGCCGTGGTCGGTGCCGGTCAGCACGAAGCCGTCCAGCTCGTACGCGCCGAGCAGGTCGTCGTAGGTGGCGATCTCCTGGTCGTCGCCGGTGGCGGTGTAGAGCATGACCCGGTAGCCGGCGGCGTCGGCGGTCTCGGTGAGGCCGTGCAGGAACCGGTCGAGCACGGAGCCGTTGATCCCGTCCCGGGTCGGTTCGATACGGACGGCGATCAGCCGGGAGCGCCCGGTCCGCATCTGCCGGGCGGCCTGGTTGGCCCGGTAGCCGAGCTCCGCGATCGCCTCCTGCACCCGTCGCCGGGTCTCGTCGCGGACGATGTGCGGCGCGTTGAGCACGTTCGAGACGGTCTGCCGACTGACCTGGGCGTGCCGGGCCACCGTCGCGATCGTCACCTTGTCAGGCACAAAATCCCTCTCGCCGCCTTGAACGATCCAACTCCCTTACGGCAGGATTAGATCGTTCAAAGTTTCCGGAATGTTTCGCACTTTGCACCGGCCGGGACGATCTGTCAAGACATCCGTTTCCACCCCGGGACGACCCGGTCGCGACACCCGTACCACCGACCAGCACCAGGAGTACCCCGTGACCGAACGCCACCTGCAACCCCTGCTGCACGACCTGGTCGGGGTGGTCCTCGCCCCCACCAGCGCGCTGGGTGACGCGGCCGGCCAGATCCGCCCGAGCGGCGTGCAGGGCGTCTTCCACGCCGACGCCCGGGTGCTCTCCCGGGCCGAGCTGCGCGTCGACGACCGGGAGCCCGAGGGGCTGACCCGCGGTGCGGTCGACGCGCACACCACCCGCTTCGTCGGCCTCGCCCGTTGGCTCGGCGACCCCGGCCCCGACCCGACCGTCCGGGTCGACCGGGTCCGCCGGGCGGGGCCCACGGGCATCAGCGAGGAGCTGCACGTCGTCTCCACCGCGACGACGCCGGTACGCGCCACGGTCAGCGTCGACCTCGGCTGCGACCTGGCCCCGATCGAGGTGGTCAAGTCCGGCGGCGCCACCGCGCCACTGGAAGCGAAGGCGGGCCAACCCGGCCAGGTCAGCTGGGCCGCCGACGGGATCACCGTGACGGTCACCGGCGAGGCCGCCCGGGTGGACGCCACCGGCGAGCGGGCCACCGCGCCCCGGCTGAGCTGGCCGGTCGACCTCGCCCCCGGCGGGGCGGTGACCCTGCGCTGGCGGCTCACGGTCGAGGACCCGAACGCCGTGGTGACCGCCCCCGCCGGCGAGCCGACCTGGTCCGACCCCCGGGTACGCGCCGACGACCGCCGCCTGACCCGCCTCCTCGACCGGTCGCTGGCCGACCTGCGCGGGCTGCGGCTGGCCGACCCCGCCCGCCCCGCGGACGTCTTCCTCGGCGCCGGCGTCCCCTGGTTCCTCACCCTGTTCGGCCGGGACAGCCTCTGGGCCGCCCGGATGATGCTGCCGCTCGGCACCGAACTGGCCGCCGGCACGCTGCGGGTGCTGGCCCGCCGCCAGGGCACCCGGGTCGACCCGGCCAGCGGCGAGGCCCCCGGCAAGATCCTGCACGAGCTGCGCCGGCACGAGTTCGCCCTGGCCGACGAGGGTCTCCGCCTGCCGCCCGCCTACTACGGCACCGTCGACGCGACCATGCTCTGGATCAGCCTGCTGCACGACGCCTGGCGCTGGGGCCTGCCCGCCGACCAGGTGGAGCCGCTGCTGCCGTACCTGGAGGCCGCGCTGGGCTGGCTCGCCGACCACGCCGACGCCGACGGCGACGGGCTGGTCGAGTACGTCGACACCACCGGCCACGGCCTGTCCAACCAGGGCTGGAAGGACTCCGGCGACGCCGTCCGGTTCCGCGACGGCCGGCTCGCGCAGGCGCCCATCGTGCTGGCCGAGGTGCAGGGGTACGCGTACCGGGCGGCGGTGGACGGGGCGGCCCTGCTCGACGCGTTCGACCGGCCCGGCGCCGACCGCTGGCGCGGGTACGCCGACCGGCTGGCCGAGCGGTTCCGGGCCACGTTCTGGGTGGACGGCCGGCACGGCCCCCAGCCGGCCCTCGCGCTGGACCGGGACAAGCGCCCGGTCGACTCACTGACCAGCAACATCGGCCACCTACTCGGCACCGGACTGCTGTCGCCGGACGAGTCGGCGCAGGTGGCGGCGCTGCTCACCACGGACGCGCTGGCCGGCGGCTTCGGGCTGCGCACCATGTCCACCGACGACGCCGGCTTCAGCCCCCTGTCGTACCACTGCGGGTCGATCTGGACGCACGACACCGCGATCGTCCTCGCCGGGCTGGCCCGGGCCGGCTTCGCCGACGCCGCGCTCGGCCTGGCCGAGGGACTGCTCGCGGCGGCGGAGGCGTTCGACTACCGGCTGCCCGAGCTGTACGGCGGGGACGACCGCGAGGTGGCCGGCCGCCCGGTGCCGTACCCGGCGGCCTGCCGGCCGCAGGCCTGGTCGGCGGCGGCCTCGGTCATGCTCCTCCAGGCCGGCGTCGGGCTCTACCCGGACGTGCCCGCCGGCCGGGTGACCCTACGACCGCTGGCCGGCCCGGAGCTGGGCGCGCTCGCGGTCGACCGGTTCCGCGTCGCCGGCGCCCCGGTCGACGTCCACGTCGACCGCTCCGGCCACCCGACGGTCACCGGCCTCCCGGCCGGCCTGACGCTCGACATCCCGACCCCCCACGCGACCCCGACCGTCCCCAGCCCCCGCCCCGCCGGCACCGCCCCGTCACCGGCCGCCCGCTGACCACCGCCCCACGCCGTCCGACCATGAAGTTGTCGTCACCCGCCTCGGCGGGGCACGGCGACAACCTCATGGTCACGGGGCAGGTGGGGAGAGTTCGGCGACCAGTTCGTCGTCCTCCATGACACCGGTGGGGGTGAACCCCAGCGAGCTGTAGAGGCGGGCGGCGGGAACGTTCTCCGGGTGGTACGACAGCCGCACGACACTGCCGCCGTCCTGGGTGGACAACCAGTCGGCGAGGGTACGGACGGCGGCCCGCCCCACGCCCCGGTCCTGCTCGGCGGCGTCGATCACCATGCCGCCGATCCACCGGGAGCCGTCGTCGTCCACCCCCCACATGACGTGCCCGACCACGGCCTCGTCGGCGAGCACGGCCAGCGAGGTCCAGACGTCCGACCGCATGGTCAGCACGAGATAGCGGGCGGCCAGGGCGGCCACCCAGCCGCGCTGGTCGTCGCGGGGTGCCACGTCGGCGACGGCCCGCCAGTTCCCGTCGTCGACCGGCCGGAGGGTGACCTGGCGGCCGGCCCGGTCGCGCAGCCCAGAATCGATCATCACCCGGGGCAGCCTAGGCGGTGGCACCCTCCCGGGCGACCGCTTTCGGCCGCCGCGGCCGGATGGGCTCAGCCGGCGCGTGCGTCGAGGTACGGCCGGGGGTCGCCCGCGCCCAGATCGGTGACGCCCGCGGTGTGCAGGGCTCCGATGGCGAGCGTACGGCGGACGGCCGCGAAGGTGATCACATGGCCGATGGTGCCGCCGAGGGTGTGGGTGGTCGGCGGTGTGCAGGTGGTGTCGACGAACGTGTCGGCGAGGCTGCCGGTCGCCAGCGTCTGCGCGACGAAGGCCCGGTAGTCCCGGCCGGCCACCGCGTGCCGGGCCGCCAGGCCGTCGATCGAGCGGTCGCTCTCGTCGGGCCAGCCGCCCCCGCGCAGCGCCGACAGCCAGTGTTCCTCCTGGGTGACCATCGCGTTGATCAACGAACGGAGGGTGGGCCGGTCGTCGATGGTCTCCACCGAGACGGTGACCGGCCGGTCGAGGATCTCCTCGTCCAGCCGGGCGGCGCGGTCGATGATCTCGGTCAGGGTCTCGACGTGGTGGTCGACCAGGTACTGCAGCACGTTCATCGGGGTCTCCTCGTGTGCTGCCGGCAGCCGCAGGCCACCGGGGGGTTGGAAGTGGACGCCGCTGGGGCACGGCAGCTCAAGCTCCCGGAAGGTGAGCGGCCGCCGCCGTCGCACGGCCGTGGGAGTCGCGCCGTACGCGCGCAGGAAGGCACGGGTGAACGCCTCGTGCGAGCCGTACCCGGCCTCGACCGCGATCTCCAGGATCGTGCGGTCGCCGGTGACGAGCCGGTGGGCCGCCCGTTCGAGCAGCAGCCGGCGGCGCAGGGCACCGGGTGGTTCCCCGGTCGCCGCGGCGATCAGCCGGTCGAAGTGGAACCGGGAGAGATGGGCACGGGCGGCGAGATCGGCCGGGCTGATGGCCGGCTCGTCAAGGCCGGTCTGCACCCAGTCGAGGATGCTGGTCAGGCCGTCCGTCGTGGTCATGGCTCCAGCGTGCACCGTGGACCCGGTCCGGTGCTTGACCGCCGTTGCGGAGTTGCCGGCGCGGCCACCGACTGACGGGCGGTGGCACCCGACGGGCCGGCCGCCGCCGAGCGGCGGCCGGCCCGGGCGCGGCGTCAGCCGAGCAGGTCGTCCAGGCCGACGGTCAGACCGGGGCGGTGGCGGACCGCGCGGATGGCCAGCAGCACGCCGGGCATGAAGGAGGCCCGGTCGTACGAGTCGTGCCGGATGGTCAGCGTCTCCCCGGTGGTGCCGAAGAGCACCTCCTGGTGGGCGACCAGCCCGGTGGCCCGGACCGCGTGGACCCGGATCCCGTCGATCTCGGCGCCGCGGGCGCCCGGCACCTCGTCCTTGGTGGCGTCCGGCGTGGGACCGAGACCGGCCTCGGCGCGGGCCGCCGCGATGCGCCGCGCGGTGTGCGTCGCCGTGCCGCTCGGGGCGTCCAGCTTGCGCGGGTGGTGCTGCTCGATGATCTCGACCGACTCGAAGTGCCGGGCGGCGCGGGCGGCGAACTGCATCATCAGCACCGCGCCGATGCCGAAGTTGGGGGCGATCACCACGCCCACGCCGGACTTGCGCGCCAGCCAGCCGCGCACCCGGTCGAGGCGCTGCTCGGTGAAGCCGGTGGTGCCCACCACGGCGTTGATGCCCTGGTCGATGCACCAGTGCACGTTGTCCATGACGACGTCCGGGGTGGTGAAGTCGACGATCACCTCGGCGCCCGCGTCGGAGGCGTTGAACAGCCAGTCACCCTGGTCGATCATCGCCACCAGGTCCATGTCGGGGGCCGCGTCGACCGCCCGGCAGACCTCCATGCCCATCCGGCCGCGGGCACCCAGCACGCCGACCCGGATCGGCTCGACCGGGCTCTTCTCCTGCTCGTCAGTCACGGGGCACAACCTATCCCAATCGGGACGGCGTCACCCGCCGGGACCACCCGGCATCCCACCCGCCGGCCAGGGGCCACTCCGCTCACGCCACGTTGCGGCAGCGGGCGCTGCGAGTGCCGCGTTCCCCGCCGGCTCTCCGCGGGCGGACGTCAGGCGGTGAAGTCGGCCTCGCCGAAGGGGCCGACCACCGCGAGGGACATCGGCCGGCCGAGCAGCTCGGCGGCGAGGGTGTTCACGTCGTCGAGGGTCACTGCGTCGACCTGGGCGAGCAGCTCGTCCACCGGCATCAGGTCGCCGTAGAGCAGCTCCCCCTTGGCCAGCCGGCTCATCCGCGAGCCGGTGTCCTCCAGGCCCAGCACGAAGGAACCCTTCGACATGCCCTTGCCGCGGGCCAGCTCGGCCGCGGTGATCCCGTCCGCGGCCACCCGGGCCAGCTCGGCCCGGGTCAGCTTCAGCACCTCGTCCACCTTGCCCGGGGCGCAGCCGGCGTAGACGGCGAAGAGACCGCTGTCGGCGTACTGGCTGGCGTAGGAGTAGACCGAGTAGGCCAGGCCGCGCCGCTCCCGGATCTCCTGGAACAGCCGGCTGGACATCCCGCCGCCGAGGACGTTGTTCAGCACGCCGAGGGCGAAGCGGCGCTCGTCCGTGCGGTCGATGCCGAGGCAGCCGAGGATGACGTGCGCCTGCTCGGTCTCCTTCGGCTCGACCAGGGTGGTGGGGGGCTCGGTGCGTACCTCCGGGGTGGCCGGGCGGTGGGCGGCCGGCGTGGCCGGGTCGGTGTCCAGCGGGGTGCCGCGCAGCGCCTGGCGGACCAACTTGACCACGGTGGCGTGGTCGAGGTTGCCGGCGGCGGCGATGACGATCTGCGGCGGGGTGTAGCGACGCCGGTAGAAGCTCTGGATCTGGCGCCGGGTCATCGGGGTGACCGTCTCCTCGGTGCCGGAGATCAGCCGGCCGAGGGGGTGGTCGCCGTAGACGGCGCGGGCGAAGAGGTCGTGCACCTCGTCGCCGGGCTCGTCGTCGTGCATGGCGATCTCTTCGAGGATGACGCCGCGCTCGGTCTCCACGTCGGCCGGTTCCAGCACCGAGTCGGCGACCGCGTCGCACATCACGTCGATCGCCAGCGGCAGGTCCTCGTCGAGCACCCGTGCGTAGTAGCAGGTGTATTCCTTGGTGGTGAAGGCGTTGGTCTCGCCGCCCACCGCCTCGATCTCCGAGGAGATCTCCATGGCGGTCCGCTTCTTCGTGCCCTTGAAGAGCAGGTGCTCCAGGAAGTGCGCGGCACCGGCCTGCGGTCCGGTCTCGTCCCGCGAGCCGACCGCGACCCAGATGCCGAAGGAAACGCTGCGCATCGCCGGGATCGCCTCGGTCAGCACGCGCAATCCGCTCGGCAGCACGGTACGGCGTACCGTGCCGCCCAGCGGATCGTCACTCAGCGTGCGGGTGACCGCCCGGGCCGACCCACCGGCGCGCTCGGGCTGCGACCCGGCGGCGTGCCAGCCGGCGCCGGACGGCGCCACCCCCCGTCGACCCGCAGGAAAAGACGAACGCTGGGCCCGACTCACGGAAACCTGCTCTCACTTCGACGAGGGGTGGGTGGTGCGGTGTCACGAGCCGACCGGGTGGGGACGACGTCCCCACCCGGTCGGTCACTGCTCAGCTGTGCCGGGTCCGGCGGCGCGGACGCTCGCCGCCCTCGCCGCCCTCGCCGCCACCCTCGCCGCCACCCTCGCCACGCTCCGGGCCACGGCTGCCGCGCTCGCGGTCCCGGTCGCCGCGGTCGCGGGGACCCCGGTCACCGCGGTCCCGGCCGGCCGGCCGGTCGCCCTCGGCGGCCTCGCCCGCGGCCGGCGCCTCGGCGCCCTCCGGGCGGACCTTGTCCAGGTAGATCTTGCCGCGCGCGTCGACGTCGGCGATCTCCACCTCGACCCGGTCGCCGACGTTGAGGAAGTCCTCGACCCGCTCTACCCGCTTGCCGTCGCCCACCTTGGAGATGTGCAGCAGGCCGTCGCGGCCCGGCAGCAGCGAGATGAAGGCGCCGAACGCGGCGGTCTTCACCACCGTGCCGAGGAACCGGTCGCCGACCTTCGGCAGCGTCGGGTTGGCGATCGCGTTGATCCGCTCCACCGCGGCCTGGGCCGACGGGCCGTTGGTCGCGCCGACGTAGATCGTGCCGTCGTCCTCGATGGAGATCTCGGCGCCGGTCTCGTCCTGGATGGCGTTGATGGTCTGACCCTTCGGGCCGATCACCATGCCGATCTTGTCGACCGGGATCTTGACGGTGGTGACCCGCGGGGCGTAGTCCGACATCTCGGCCGGCGTCTCGATCGCCCGCTGCATCACGTCGAGGATGGTCTGCCGGGCCTCGTTCGCCTGCTGGAGCGCGGCGGCCAGCACGTCCGACGGGATGCCGTCGAGCTTGGTGTCGAGCTGGAGCGCGGTGACGAAGTCCCGGGTGCCGGCGACCTTGAAGTCCATGTCGCCGAACGCGTCCTCGGCGCCGAGGATGTCGGTCAGCGTCACGTACTGGGTCTTGCCCTCGACCTCGTCGGAGATCAGCCCCATCGCGATGCCGGCGACCGACGCCTTCAGCGGCACACCGGCGCTGAGCAGACCCAGCGTCGAGGCGCAGACCGAACCCATCGAGGTGGAGCCGTTCGAGCCGAGCGCCTCGGAGACCTGCCGGATGGCGTACGGGAACTCCTCGCGCGACGGCAGCACGGGGATCAGCGCCCGCTCGGCGAGAGCGCCGTGGCCGATCTCGCGCCGCTTCGGCGAGCCGACCCGGCCGGTCTCACCGGTCGAGTACGGCGGGAAGTTGTAGTTGTGCATGTAGCGCTTGCGGTTCTCCGGGGAGAGGGTGTCCACCATCTGCTCCATGCGCAGCATGTTCAGCGTGGTGACACCCAGGATCTGGGTCTCGCCCCGCTCGAACAGCGCCGAGCCGTGCACCCGGGGCAGCACGCCGACCTCGGCGGTCAGCGGCCGGATGTCGCGCGGGCCACGCCCGTCGATGCGGACCTGCTCGCGCAGCACGCGGTTGCGCACCTCGGACTTGGTCAGCGACCGGAAGGCGGCGCTGAGCTCCTTCTCCCGGCCTTCGAAGCGCGGACCGAGCTCCCCCTGCACGCGGGCCTTGATCGCGTCCAGGGCCTCCTCGCGGACCGCCTTGCCGGCGATCTGGAGGGCCTCGGCGACGTCGGCGCGGGCCAGGTCGGCCACCGCCTGGAACACGTCGTCCTGGTAGTCCAGGAAGACCGGGAACTCGGTGACCGGCTTGGCGGCCACCTCGGCCAGCTCGCTCTGCGCGCGGCACAGCTCGCGGATCGCCGGCTTGGCGGCCTCCAGGCCGCTGGCCACGATCTCCTCGGTCGGGGCGGTGGCGCCGCCCGCGATCAGGGCCACGGCGTTCGGCGTCGCCTCGGCCTCGACCATCATGATGGCGACGTCACCGTCGGCCAGGGTGCGGCCGGCCACCACCATGTCGAAGGTGGCCCGGGCCAGCTCCTCCAGGGTCGGGAAGGCGACCCACTGGCCGTCGACGTTCGCGACCCGGGTCGCCCCGATCGGGCCGGAGAACGGCAGGCCGGAGAGCTTGGTGGACATCGAGGCGGCGTTGATCGCCACGACGTCGTACGGGTGCTGCGGGTCGAGCGCGAGGATGGTCTCGACGACCTGGACCTCGTTGCGCAGGCCCTTGACGAACGACGGGCGCAGCGGCCGGTCGATCAGCCGGCAGGTGAGGATGGCGTCCTCGCTGGGGCGACCCTCACGGCGGAAGAACGAGCCGGGGATCCGGCCCGCGGCGTACATCCGCTCCTCGACGTCGACGGTCAGCGGGAAGAAGTCGAACTGCTCCTTCGGCTGCTTGCCGGCGGTGGTGGCGGAGAGGACCACCGTCTCGCCCAGCTGGGCGACGACGGAGCCGGCGGCCTGACGGGCCAGCCGACCGGTGGAGAAGGTGATCTCACGGGTGCCGAAGGACCCGTTGTCGATCACCGCGGTGCGGGACTCGGTGCCGAGGTTGGTCTCGGTCATGTGCTGTCGTGCTCCTTCGCGTCATGGGCCCACGACACTCGGAGCTGCTCAGACGGCCGGTCTTCGATCGAAGCGCCCGGGGTGACCGGCATGATGCCGGGATTCCCGGAGGCCACTACCGGAGACCGGTACGCTGATCGGCTCCCTGTCGGGTGGTCGCACGGCCCTGTTCTTCTGTGGTACCGGAACGGGGGAGCGGCCGACCGGCCACTCCCCCGTCACGTCATCGGCGCAGGCCGAGCCGCTCGATGAGCGACCGGTAGCGGTTGATGTCCTTCTTCTGGACGTAGTTGAGCAGCCGACGGCGACGGCCGACCAGCAGCAGCAGCCCACGGCGGCTGTGGTGGTCGTGCTTGTGCACCTTCAGGTGCTCGGTGAGCTCGGCGATCCGCTTGGTGAGGACCGCGACCTGCACCTCCGGCGAACCGGTGTCGCCCTCGGCGGTCGCGTACTCCGAGCGGATCTTTGCCCTGGCTTCCTGGTCGAGCGCCATGTTCTCCCTGTTTCGGTGGGTTGATCAATGATGTCCGTCGTCGGAGTCCGGAGGACCGGAGACGGACGAACCTCGCACCCGCGGCGTCGTGCAGGCACGCGAGGCTCCACGTCGGTCAGCCGACGTCTCCGCCAGCCTACCAGCCCACGGCGGGACCACCCGGTGAAGGGCCGCGCGGCGGGGCGGCGGACGCTCAGCCGAGGGCCCGGCGGGTCCGCTCCACGTCCTCGGCGATCTGGGCGACCAGCGGCTCGATCGAGTCGTACGTCCGTTGTTCGCGCAGGTGGGCGACGAAGTCCAGGGCCAGCCGCTCGCCGTACAGGTCGCCGGCGAAGTCCAGCGCGTACGCCTCCACCCGCCGCTCCCGCCCGGAGAAGGTCGGGTTGGTGCCGATCGACACCGCCGCCGCGAGGGGCTCCCGGTGCCCCCGGCGCACCAGCCGGGCGGCGTAGACGCCGTCGGCGGGGATCGCCGCGTACCGGTGGCAGAGCAGGTTGGCGGTGGGGTAACCCAGCTCGCGTCCGCGCTGATCGCCGCGGACCACCACACCCTCGACCCGGTGCGGGCGGCCCAGCGCGACGGCCGCCGCCGTGACCTCGCCCGCGTCGACGCAGGATCGGATGTACGTGGAGGAGAAGACCGTGCCCGCCTCGGCGACCAGCGGGGCGCCCTCCACGCCGAAGCCGAAGGTGCGGCCGAGCCGTTCCAGCAGGGCCACGTCACCGGCGGCCCGGTGCCCGAACCGGAAGTTGGCGCCGACCACGACCAGCGCCGCGTGCAGGTGCTCCACCAGGATGTCGTGCACGAATTCCTCGGCCGGCAGCCGGGAGAACTCCGGGGTGAACGGCACCACGCAGAGCACGTCAACGCCGAGCGCCTCGATCAGTTCCGCCTTGCGGGCCGGCTCGGTCAGGACGGCGGGGTGCGAGCCGGGGCGGACCACCTCCGCCGGGTGCGGGTCGAAGGTCACCACCACCGACTTGACGCCCAGCTCCCGGGCCCGCGCCACGGCATGGCCGATGGTCGCCTGATGCCCCTTGTGCACGCCGTCGAAGACGCCGATGGTGACGACCGACCGCCCCCAGCCACCGGGTGCCGCCTCGTACCCCCGCCACCGCTGCATGCCGCTCCTCCCCTGCTGTCCCGCCGGCCGGCGCCGGCGGGTGGATCCGCGCCCGACCGTCAGGCCGGGGCGAGCACGATCTCCGCGCGGGCCCGCCCGTCCCGCTCGCTGACGATAGCGATCAGGCCGCCGTCCGGACCGAAGACGGCGTACGGCCCGGTGATGCCGGCCGGGTCCAGCGGCCCGCCGTGGGACAGGATCTTCGCCTCGTCCGGCGTGGCGTCCCGGCGCGGGAAGTACCGGTCCGCGGCGACGTCGAGCGGCAGGTTGACCACCTCCGGCGCGCGCTGCTCCAGCTCGTCGAGGGTGGCCGCCTCGGCCAGGGTGAACCCGCCCACCGCGGTCCGTCGCAGCGCCGTCAGGTGGCCACCGACCCCCAACGCCAGGCCCGCGTCCCGGGCGATGGCCCGGATGTACGTCCCGGACGAGCAGGTCACGTCCACGTCCACGTCCACCACGTCGGTCTGGTCCCGGCGGATCGAGAGGACGTCCAGCCGGGAGATGGTCACCCGGCGGGCCGGCAGCTCGACGCTCTCCCCCGCACGGACCCGCTTGTACGCCCGCTCACCGTTGATCTTGATGGCGCTGACCGCGCTCGGCACCTGGTCGACCTCGCCGGTCAGCGCGGCGAGCGCGGCGTGGATCGCCTCCTCGGTCACCGCGCCGGCCGGCGTGGTGGCGATCACGTCGCCCTCGGCGTCGTCGGTGACGGTGGCCTGGCCGAGCCGGATCGTCGCGGTGTAGCTCTTGCCGGCGCCGATCACGTAGGTCAGCAGCCGGGTGGCCCGACCCACCCCGATCACCAGCACGCCGGTGGCCATCGGGTCGAGCGTGCCCCCGTGCCCCACCCGGCGGGTACGCGCCAACCGCCGGATCCGCGCCACCACGTCGTGCGACGTCATGCCGCCGGGCTTGTCGACCACGATCAGTCCGTCTGTGCTCACGACCGTCAAGCCTGCCAGAGGAGGATCCCGACGCCCGCGGGGGATACCGCCCCGCGCGTCCGGGTGCGAAGATCACTCGCCCGGTACCCCGGCCAGCCCCTCGGGACTCGTGATGACCAGTGACGACCCCACCCCCGACGCCCGGCCGGACCGCCCCGCCGCCGGGAACGACTTCCCCGACTGGCTGCGTCAGCTGGAACAAGAGATCCAGCCGAGCCGCTGGGTGCGGCTGCGCATCCGGCTGCACCGCGTGGGCGGAGGGCTGCTCGCCGTGGTCGGCGCCCTGCTGGTGTGCGGACTGCTGGTGACCGCGGGCACCGTCGCGTACCGGCACGCCCGGCGGCCGGGATCTTCCGCGTACCCGACGGCCGGTCCGTCCGCGGGCGTCGGCGCCGACCCGACGGCCTCGCCCACGACGGCGGCCGGGGCCTTCGCCGGCACACCGGCGGCGGCCTTCCCGCAGGGAGTGGCCGGGATCATCCTGCCCGCGGCGGAGCCGACCGGCGCCTTCACCGCGAAGCAGGTCGCGGCCGGGCTGGCGAAGGTCCGTGCCGCGATGGTCACAGCCCGGCTGGACCGCGCCTTCATGACGGCGAAGGATCCGGAACGCCTGGTCCGGCAGTTCGCCCCGGAGGACCGCGACTACCTCCGTTGGGAGTTCGGCACCGAGCGGTGGCCCACCTACGCCACTCGGCTCGCACCCGACGCCCGGCTCGCGCCGGACCAGCCGCGGGTCAAGGGAACCGTCACCTACCGGGCAACCCGGGAACCCGACGGCGCGCGGGTGCTGGAAGTGACCACCAACTTCGTCTGGGCGTACGCCTTCGCGCGCCCGGGGGCCGCGCCCGGCGCGGGCGTGGCCGTGCTGCACGACACGCTGGTTTGGCACCTGCCACACCCCGACGACGTCCGCCCCGGCTCGAAGGGCCTCCGGCTCTGGTCGAACAAGGCGTACGGCTGGAACCTCGACTGCGCGCTGATCCGGCAGGGGCTGCTCGACGCCGGCCGGCCCGACTACACCTCCGCCGGAACGACCGAGGACCCGGACCAGCTCTACGACCCAAACCATCCGATCGCGGTCAAGGACCACTGCTGACCGGCGGCCAAAAAGGGGGCAGCGAGGCCGGGCCGACGCGTGCGAAGATCGTCCGCCCCATGCCGCCCGACCACTGGAACCGACATGACCGACGACCAGCCCGCCCCCGAGCCGGGGCGTCGCCTGGACGACCTCTTCGCCGCCGATCCCGAGCCCGTCCGGATCCCGACTGGATGCGGCAGCCGGCGCAGGAGCACGAGCTGACCCGGGCCGAACGGCTCCGCCTCGGCTGGGAGCTGCACAGCGGCAAGCTGCTCGGCGCCGTCGGCCTGCTGCTGGTCGTCGGGTTCCTCGGGTTCCTGGGCACCACCGGCTACCGCTTCGCCGACAAGGTCAACCACGGCCAGGTCGTGCTGCCGGTGCGGGCCCGCGCCAGCACGGCGCCCCGGCCGGTCGACGCCGACGGCAACACCCTCGGCGTCTTCCTCGGCACCCCGGCCGAGCGGTTCCCCGAGGGCGAGGCGGGGATCACCCTGCCGGCGGCCCGCGCGACCGGACCATTCACCGCGAAGCAGGTCGCGGACGCGCTGGCGAAGGTGCGGGCGGCGCTGGTCGAGGGCCGGCTGGGGGACCGCATGGTGAACGTCGACGAGCATGATCAGTTCCTGGCCCGGCTCGCGCCGGACGCGCGGGAGACGGTCCGGGCCGACCTGGCCGAGGGGAAGAGCAGCCTCGGCTACGCCACCCGCATCGCGCGCGACGCCAACCCAGCGTGGGTGCCGGAGGACGGGATCCGGGTCAAGGGCACGATCGAGTACGCGGCCACCACAGACGGTGACGGCATCCGGGTGCTGGCGATCACCACCCGGTTCTTCTGGGTCTACTCGTTCGACCTCTTCCAGGCGCAGACGTATCCGCCGGGGGCCGAACTGATCACCCTGCGCGATCAGGTGGTCTGGCACCTGCCCCACTCGGACGACGTACGGCCGAGCTCGCGTGGGCTCTGGATCGCCGACGCCGACGCCACCGTCGTCAACTCCACCTGCGCCGCGCTGGACAAGGGCTTCATCGCGCTGGAGGCCGAGCCCGCCCTGCTACGCCGGCTGAAGCCACAGCCGACCGGAGACGTCTACGACGACAGCTGGCGCCCGGGCGACGGCGAGGCGTGCTGAGCCCGTCCGTTGACGACCGGGCCGCCGGCCTCCCGTCGTCAGCGGACCGCGCCGACCACCGCCCAGCCGCCGGAGCGCAGCCGCAGCAGCAGAGCGGCCAGCCGGAGCACCACGAAGAGCGTCAGCCCGGCCCAGATCCCGCCGAGGCCGAGGTCCAGCCCGTAGGCGAGCCAGATCGCCGGCAGGAACCCGCCCAGCGCCGCGACGATGGTGAGGTTGCGCAGGTAGCGAACGTCCCCGGCGCCGATCAGCACCCCGTCGAGGGCGAAGACCACCCCGCCGATCGGCTGCAACGCCACGAACCACGGCCAGGCCGCCATGGCCTGCTGGCGTACCTGCGGATCGGAGCTGAACCAGGACGGCACGACGCCGGCCCCGGCGGCGATCAGCACCGCGAAGGCGACGCCGCAGGCGCCGCCGAGCAGCGCGATCCGGCGCGCGAGGACGCGCGCGCCGGCGGCGTCGCCCGCGCCGAGCGCGGCCCCGATCAGCGCCTGGGCGGCGATGGCGAGCGCGTCCAGCACCAGGGCGGTGAAGAACCAGAGCTGGAGGGCGATCTGGTGGGCGCCGACGGCGGCGGCGCCGAAGCGGGCGGCGACGGCGGTGGCGGAGAGGAAGCTCGCCTGGAAGGCGACGCCCCGGATCAGCAGGTCCCGGCTGAGCACGAGCTGCCGCCGGATCAGCCGCGGCCGGGGTCGCAGGGAGATCCGCTCACGGACCAACGCCGCCGCGAAGAGGCCACCGGAGAGGGTCTGCGCGGCGGCGTTCGCCACCGCCGAGCCGACCAGGCCGAGCCCGGCGGGATAGACCAGCAGCGGGCAGAGCAGCGCGGAGAGCAGGTTGGGGGCGAGCACGAAGAGCAGCGGCCGCCGGGTGTCCTGGATGCCGCGCAGCCAGCCGTTGCCGGCTGCGGCGAGCAGCAGGCCGGGTGCGCCCAGCGCCGCGATCCGCAACCACTGCGCGGCCGCGCCGGCCACCTCGCCCGTGCCGCCGACGAGGGTACGCGCCAACGCCCCGCCGCCGAGCTGCATGCCGAGCGCCACCAGCACCCCGACCGCCAGCGCCAGCCAGGATGCCTGCACGCCCTCGGCCACCGCCGCGGCCCGGTCGCCCGATCCGAACCGTCGCGCCGTCCGCCCGGTGGTGCCGTAGGCGACGACGGTGCCGAGCCAGGCGGTTAGCGTCATCACCGTGCCGCCGACGGCGAGCGCGGCCAGCGGTACCCGGCCCAGGTGCCCGACCACCGCCGTGTCGACCAGGACGTAGAGCGGCTCGGCGGCGAGCACCACGAGCGCCGGCAGGGCGAGCGCGGCGATCCGGCGGGGCGTGGCCGCGCCGGAGGTGGCGGAGGTGGTGGCGGTCTGGCTCATCGCCGCCGATCCTGGCATGGGGCGAGTAAGGATCGCAAGCCCCGGCGAGGCTTACCGACGCGAGCCGACCGACGGTGTCCCCGTACCGCGGCCCCCGACACGTCCCAGCGTCGTACGGTGAGGCCATGGCGGCCAGCGGCGACGAGATCGTCGACGGCACCGACCCGATCTGGTGGCGGCGGCTCGTCGGCGAACTTCTCGGCACCTTCTTCCTGGTGCTGGCGTCCGTCGGGCCGGGCGTGGTCAACCAGCGCCTGGGCGGCGAGCCGGTCAGCCGCACCGCGGCGGTCGTCGCCCCCGGGCTGATGCTCGCCTCGATCATCCTCTTCATGGGCGCCGTGTCCGGCGCCCACCTGAACCCGTCGGTGACCCTCGCCTTCGCCCTGCGGCGGGACTTCCCGTGGCGCCGGGTCCCCGGCTACCTCGTCGCCCAGTTCGCCGGAGCGGTGTCGGCAGCGGCGCTCCTCGCCGGCCTGCTCGGCGGACACGGGACCGCCGGCCTGACCGTCCCCGGCCCCGGCATCGGCGCCCCGCTGGCCCTGGTCTGGGAACTGATCCTCACCGTCGGCCTGCTCAGCACCATCCTCGGCACGGCCTCCGGCGCCCAGAACGTCGGCCCGCTGGCGGCCGTCGCCGTCGGCGGCTACCTCGCCCTCGCCGGGCTCTGGGCCTCGCCACTGACCGGCGCGTCGATGAACGTGTTCCGCTCGCTCGGCCCCGCCCTGGTGTACGGCCAGCCCCGGGCCTGGTGGGCGTACCTGCTCGGCCCGCTGCTGGCGGTGCCGGTGGCGACCGGAGTCGCGCTGCTGCTGCGCGGGCCCGGCGGCGGGCGGGTCAGCCGACGCGTCGCCCAGGGCAGACCGCAGCAGTGACCCCGTACCGGCGACGGCGCAACCGGCCGGGTCTGTCCGATGGGCCGGCTCGACCGCCGGCCGCCCGGTGTTCAGCCGGTCGGCAGGGTGGCGAGCCAGCGGCGGATGTCCCGCCGGCGGCGCAGGCGGACCACCGACAGTTCCGGGGCGACCTCGGCCACCGCCGCGAACAGGCGGGGGCGGGACCGCCGGGGATAGCGCCAGACGTACCGGAGAAACTCCAGGTCGATCTGCTCGGGGCAGCCGTCCGGCAGGTCGGGGCGGGGCGTGGCGCGGTGGACCCAGCGGCGGCGCAGCACCCGGGCGAGGCAGCGCAGGCGCGGCGGGTCGCAGAGCACCAGCAGGTCGGCGCGGGACAGGCGGAGGTCGAGGGTACCGCCGTAGTTGCCGTCCATCACCCAGGCCCGGCGGGCGGCGAGCGCGGCGACGTCGGCGCGGAAGCGGACGTCGTCGGAGGCGACCCAACCGGGCCGCCAATAGTGCCGGTCGAGGTGGATCAGCGGGAGATCGAGCCGGTGGGCGACTTCGCGGGCGAGGGTGCTCTTGCCGGCGCCCGCGCTGCCGACGATGAGGATGCGGCGCACCGGGCGACGGTAGCGCCGGAGGGCGAGCCGTGGGAGCCGGGACGGCGGTGACGCTGGCGACGAAGCGACGTCGGCGGCGTCACCGCCGGACGGCGTACGTCACTGACGGGTGTCCATCGAGGTCTGCAGCGCGCGGCGCATCTGCTCGCGGGCCTCGTCGGTGGTCTCGGACTGCGGCTTGCGGCTGGGCCTGGTCGCCATCGGGAGATCCCTTCCAGGGTGCGGACCACCGGGACACGGTGGCCCTACGGGCGGTGGTGCTGAGCGCCCGACGGCGGTCCGGGATCACCGGAGCGGCTCGCCTGGCAGCGTGAGCCCGGGTCGGTCTGACCCTGGAGGGAGGCGGCACCTGGTGTGGCGCCACCGCCCACGACCTGCATCGCGGCGCGGCGCCGGTCCTTACCCAAGCTATCGTTCAGGTCCACATGCTGCCCAGTCTTCCCGACATTTGGAACTGCCCCGGTCACCTGGCGAGGAAGTGCCAGCCCAGCCACCACCAGAAGCCGAACAGGCCGATCCGCCCGACCGGCACCGGGCCGACCTCGTACCGCATCACGAACGCGCAGACGTCGCCGAGCGTCGGGACGCGGGAACCCTCGCGCCGGGACGCCCACTCCACCGCCGCGAAGAACAGCACCGCGGTCAGGAAGCCGCCGATGGCCAGCGCCCGCATCATCGCCGCACCAGCCCCCAGAACGCGGCCAACCAGGCGAACCAGGCCGTGGACCGGACCAGATGGTCCTCCAGCAGCGGATCCGCCAGCCGGGAGAAGGTAGGGAAGTCGTCACCCACCGAAAGCACGAAGGTCGCCCCCTCGAAGACCCCGAAGACGGTCACCGGCAGCAGCCACCAGACCGCACCCGGGGCCAGCCGGCGAGGAGCGGGCCGCCGGGGCGCCCGGTTGCTCAGCCCGAGCCAGATCAGCACCCCGCCCGTGCTCAGGGTGTAGAGGTTGGCCTGCGCAGAGAAGGACGGCAGCTGCCCGCCGACCAGGGAGAGGCAGATCAGCACCGGTACGGAGACGACGGGACGGTCCCAGGCCCGGGGCGCCTCGGCGGTGAGCTCTCGGGGGTGATCCATCACCCGATTGTCCTCACCGTCACGGAACGCGGGAAGACCGCCACACCCCGGAGTCGACCCTGATCTCAGGCCGCGAGCAGCGCCCCGTCGAGCTCGGCGCGGATCCGGTCGACCACCTCGTCGGCACCGCCCCGACCGGTGAACCCGGCGGCGAACCGGTGACCGCCGCCGCCCAACGCCACCGCCACCCGGCTCACGTCCACCGCGCCCTTGCTCCGCAGCGACACCGCCCACTCGCCGGCCGCCACCTGCTTGACCACGCAGCTCACGTCCGCCTCGGCCGTGCAGCGCACCGAGTCGATCAGCGCCTCCAGCACGTACGGCGGCTGGTCGTGCCGGGCCAGGTCGTCCAGGGTCGCGTACGTCCAGACCAGGCCGCGCCCGCCGGCCGCGCCCGGCTCCAGGCGGGCCCGGCCGAGCACCTCGCCGAAGAGTCGGACGGCGCCGAACGGCCGGGTGTCGAAGATCCGGCGGGAGATGTCCCCCGGCCGGATGCCGGTCGCCAGCAGCCGGGCCGCCATCTCGTGCACCGCCGGGGTGGTCGCCTCGAAGCGGAACGAGCCGGTGTCCGTGCTCAGCGCGACGTACAGGCAGGCGGCGATGTCCGCGTCCAGCGGCACCCCGAGCCGGTCCAGCAGCCCCTCGGCCACCACCGAGGTCGCCGCGGCGTGCGGGTCGACCAGCTGGATGCCGCCGAACCGGGTGTTGGAGGCGTGGTGGTCGAGCACCAGCGCCTCGGCCGCCGACCCGAGCCGGTCCACCAGGACACCCAGCCGCGACTCGCTCGCGACGTCGAAGCAGATGACCAGGTCCGGGTCCGGATACGCGGCGTCCTGCGGCACCAGCAGGTCGAGCCCGGGCAGCCAGCGGAACGGCTCCGGCACCACCGGGGGCCCGGGGAAGGTCGCCTGGAGGTGCCGTACGCCCAGCCGGCGCAGCCCCAACCCGAAGCCGAGCATGCTGCCCAGCGCGTCCCCGTCCGGGTTGACGTGGCAGATCAGCAGCACCCGCGCGTCGGCGGGAAGCTGGCGTACCGCGGCGACCGCGGCCGCCCACTCGGCCCCGGTGGGCGCCTGGGGGGCGCCCTCGGCGGGGTCGGTCACGGGCGGTCGCCGCCGCGCGGCTCGTCCTCGGTCTCGACGTCCGCGACCTCGGCGTCCTCGACCTCGTCCTCGAGGCGGTACGGCTGGGCCTCGCCGGCGTACTTCGCGCTCGCGGCCAGCCGCTGCACCTCGGCGTCGGCGTTGCGGGCCGCGGCGAGCAGGTCGTCGATGTGCTTGACCTGGTCCTGCACGTCGTCGAGAACGAAGGTCAGGGTCGGCGAGTGCCGCAGCCCGAGGGCCTTGCCGACGGTGCTGCGCAGCAAGCCCTTGGCGCTCTCCAGCGCGGCGGCGGTGCTGGACTGGGCCGCCGCGTCGCCGAGCACCGTGTAGAACACGGTGGCGTCGCGCAGATCGGCGGTGATCCGGGCGTCGGTGATGGTGATCATCCCGAGCCGGGGGTCCTTGATCTGGCTCCGCACCACCGACGCGACCAGTTCGCGGATGCGCTCCGCGTGCCGGCGTACCTTGGCCGGATCCGTCATCTCCCCCACCTCCAGGCATCCTGCTCCCGGCCGGAAACGGCGGCGCGCGGCGCCGCCGGGCCCGACCGCCCAACATCTCGAACACTACCCGCGCGATCGTGACCGTCGCGCGGGGCCGCCGGTGGCGACGGCCACGGCGGATCCGGCCCACGCCGGCGGCAACGGCCGTCCCGGCGTCAGTCGTCCTCGCCGTACAGCCGGCGGCGCACCGACAGCAGTTCAGCCTCGGGGCGACCGGCCACCAGGCGCTCGCACGAGTCGAGCACCTCGCGGACGTGTGCCGCCTCGGCGGCCACCGCGGCCACCCCGATCTCGGCCCGACCGTGCAGGTCGAGCGCTCCCACCTCGGAGGCCGACACCTCGAAGCGGCGCAGCGCCGCCACGATCGGCCGTACATATGATCTTTTCGCCTTGAGCGACCGGGAGTCGCCCGGCAGCAACAGGTCGAAGACTGCGGTTCCGGTGAACATCATCCCGGACGATACGGACACTCCCGGACATGATCAAGGGGTTTACGCCCTTAGGCGTAAACCCCTTGATCACTGTGTCACCGTCGGATCAGGCGCGCGGCTTCTCCCGCATCTCGAAGGTCTCGATGATGTCGCCGACCTGGACGTTGTTGAAACCGCCCAGCGTCAGACCACACTCGAAGCCCTCGCGGACCTCCGTCGCGTCGTCCTTGAACCGCTTGAGGGAGCTGATCGTGAGGTTGTCCGCCACGACCGCCCCGTCCCGCAGCAGCCGCGCCTTGGCGTTGCGGCGGAGGATGCCAGACCGGACGATACAGCCGGAGATGTTGCCGACCTTGGACGAGCGGAACACGTCGCGGACCTCCGCGGAGCCCAGCTCGACCTCCTCGTACTCCGGCTTGAGCAGCCCCTTGAGCGCGGCGTCGATCTCCTCGATGGCCTGGTAGATGACCGTGTAGTACCGGATCTCCACGCCCTCGCGGTCGGCGATCTCGCGGACCTTGTTCGCTGCCCGCACGTTGAAGCCGATGATCGTGACCGCCTCGGACGAGGCGCTCGCGAGCATGACGTCGCTCTCGGTGATCGCACCCACGCCCCGGTGGATGATCCTGAGCTGGACCTCCTCCGGGATGTCGAGGTTGAACAGCGCGTCCTCGAGGGCCTCCACGGAACCGGAGACGTCGCCCTTGAGCACCAGGTTGAGCGAGGTCTTCTCGCCCTCCTTGAGCTGCTCCATGAGCGTCTCGAGAGTCGCCCGGCCACGGGAGTTGGCGAAGGACGCCGCCCGCCGCCGCGCCTGCCGCTGCTCGGCGATCTGGCGCACCGTGCGGTCGTCCTCGGCCGCCAGGAAGGTGTCACCCGCACCCGGCACCGCGGTCAGACCGAGCACCAGCACCGGACGGGCCGGACCCGCCTCGGCGACCTGGTTGCCGTTCTCGTCGAGCATCGCCCGGACCCGGCCGTGCGCCCCACCGGCGACGATCGAGTCGCCGGCCCGCAGGGTGCCCTTCTGCACCAGCACCGTCGCCACCGCACCGCGGCCCTTGTCCAGGTGCGCCTCGATGGCCACACCCTGAGCCGGCCCGTCGATCGGAGCGGTCAGCTCCAGCGACGCGTCGGCGGTCAGCAGGACGGCCTCGAGCAGTTCCTCGATGCCGATACCCGGCTTGGCCGCCACGTTGACGAACATGGTGTCGCCGCCGTACTCCTCGGCGACCAGCCCGTACTCGGTCAGCTGCTGGCGGACCTTGTCCGGGTTGGCCTCCGGCTTGTCGACCTTGTTGACCGCGACCACGATCGGCACATCCGCCGCCTTGGCGTGGTTGAGCGCCTCGATGGTCTGCGGCATCACGCCGTCGTCCGCCGCGACCACCAGCACCACGATGTCCGTCACCTGGGCGCCACGGGCACGCATGGCGGTGAACGCCTCGTGACCCGGAGTGTCGATGAAGGTCACCGCGCGGTCCTGGCCGTCGTGCGGGACGTGGACCTGGTACGCGCCGATGTGCTGGGTGATGCCACCCGCCTCGCCGGCCACGACGTTCGCCTTGCGGATCGCGTCGAGCAGCTTGGTCTTACCGTGGTCGACGTGACCCATGACGGTCACCACCGGCGCACGGCTGACCAGGCGCTCCTCCGCGACCTCGGCGTCGAGGTCGATGTTGAACTGCGCGAGCAGCTCGCGGTCCTCGTCCTCCGGGCTGACGATCTGCACGTCGAACCCGAGGTGCTCACCCAGCAACAGCAGGGTTTCGTCGGAGCAGGACTGGGTCGCGGTGACCATCTCGCCCAGGTTGAACATCTCCTGGACCAGCGAACCCGGGTTGGCGTTGATCCTGTCGGCGAAGTCCGACAGCGAGGCGCCACGGGAGAGCCGGACGACCTGACCCTGACCCCGGGGGGCACCCGAGCTCATGGTCGGGGCCGACAGGTTGTCGAACTCCTGTCTGCGCTGCTTCTTCGACTTGCGACCACGGGTCGGCCGGCCACCCGGACGCCCGAAGGCACCCGCGGCGCCGCCGCCACGGCCACGACCGCCACCACCCGGACGGCCACCGCCACCGGCCGGCGCGCCCGGACGGAAACCGCCACCGGGAGCACCGCCACCGCCACCGGGACCGCCACGGTAGCCACCGCCACCGCCGCCGGGACCGCCGCCGGGACCGCCGCGGAAGCCACCGCCACCGCCACCGCCGCCGCCACCGGGACCGCCACGGAAGCCACCGCCACCGCCGCCCGGACCGCCGCCGGGACGACCTGCGCCGCCACCGGGGCCGCCACGACCGCCACCGGGGCCGCCGGGGCGACCGGTAGCCGGACGCTGAGTCGGCATGGACGCCGGGCTGGGCCGCGGCGGCATGGACGCCGGGCTCGGCCGCGGCGGCATACCGGACGGGCTCGGCCGGGGGCCGGCACCGGCGGCCGGCGGCCGCTGCTGCTGGCCACCCTGGATGCCGAACGGGTTGTTACCGGCGCCGCGCGCGGGCGGACGACCACCCGGCCGGGCACCCTGGCCCGGGGTCGGGCCACCGGGACGACCGGCGGCCGGGGCACCCGGACGCTGCGGCGCAGCGTTCGGACCCGGACGCGGGCCCGGACGGGGACCGCCCTCGGCCGGAGGCTCCCGGCGGACGTTCTCCCGCTGCTGCTGGCGGGCGGCCTGCGCGGCCTTGACCGCGGCCTCCTGCTCAGCCTTGAGGGCGGCGGCGCGCGTCTCGGCGGCCGCCACCTCGATGTCGTGTGCGCTCGCCGGCTTGGCGACCGGAGTCGCCGGCTGCGGCGCGCTGGGGACCGGGCCCTTGGGCTTCGGTCCAGGGGTCGGCGCGGCCGGCCGCCGGGGCGGCATCGGCTTGGCCGAGACCCGGGGGGCACCCGGGGTCGGGGACGGCGTCGGGGTCAGTGCCGGGCCCGGAGCGGCCGCCGAGGGGGCGGCCGGTGCCGAGGAACCACCGGCGGACGCGACAAATGCGCCACGCAGTCGTCGGGCGACGGGCGCCTCGACGGTGCTGGACGCGGACTTGACGAACTCGCCCATTTCCTTCAGCTTGGCGAGAACGGTCTTGCTCTCGACCCCGAGCTCTTTTGCCAGCTCGTGTACGCGGGCCTTACCTGCCACTGCACTCCTCACTCCGAGGTCGTGCGGGCAGTACCCGCAGCGACCTCACTCGTGCACTTGAAGCCTGGTCATTTCAGGGACTTCATCGTGTGCTCATGTCGGTCGTCCTACCTTGCTAGCGACCCTCGCCCGGTCGGGCTGACCGGACGTAGTGGTTGGCGCGTCAACGTGCTCCGCCAGCTCACCGTGATCGACGACCCCGGTGATGCGCAGTGCCCGCCCGAAGGCGCGTCGACGCACCGCCTGCGCGAAGCAGGCCGGATCCGGGTGCATGTTCGCTCCCCGACCCGGCAGCCTACGAGCCGGATCGGGCCGGAGGCTGTGACCAGCCTCGTCACCGATCGCGACGATCCGCAGCAGTTCGCTGGCTGGCGCACGTCTCCGGCAGCCCACACAGGTGCGCTCCGGCAGCGCGCGTCGTACCACTGGAGAAAGTCTACCCCTAGCTGCTCGAGACCGCGCCGCCCGGCTCCGGTACGTGATCAGCAGCGCCCCGGCCGGCCGTCTCGGTCTGCTCCGCGTCAGAGCGGATGTCGATCCGCCAACCGGTCAACCGGGCGGCAAGGCGGGCGTTCTGCCCCTCCCGGCCGATCGCGAGCGACAGCTGGAAGTCGGGAACGGTCACCCGGGCGGTCCTGGTGGCCAGGTCGACCACCTCGACCCGCAGCGCCCTGGCCGGCGACAACGCGTTGCCGACGAAGGTCGCCGGGTCGTCCGACCAGTCGATGATGTCGATCTTCTCACCGTGCAGCTCGCTCATCACCGCGCGGACCCGCTGCCCCATCGGGCCGATGCAGGCCCCCTTGGGGTTGACGCCCTGCGTGGTGGAGCGCACCGCGATCTTCGTACGGTGACCCGCCTCACGGGCGATCGCGCCGATCTCGACGGTGCCGTCGGCGATCTCCGGCACCTCCAGCGCGAAGAGCTTCTTCACCAGCGCCGGGTGCGATCGGGACAACGTGATCTGCGGGCCGCGCATTCCCTTGGCCACGTGCACCACGACGCAGCGGATCCGCTCGCCGTGCGTGTACCGCTCGCCGGGGACCTGCTCGGACTGGGGCAGGACGCCCTCCAGCTTGCCCAGGTCGACGCTGACGATGCCCTTCTCGGTGCGCGTCTCGTGGGCCTGGACCACGCCGGTGACCAGGTCGCCCTCACGACCGACGTACTCGCCGAAGTGCACCTCGTCGGTGGCCTCCCGCAGGCGCTGGAGGATCACCTGCTTTGCCGTCATTGCGGCGATCCGCCCGAAGTCGTGCGGGGTGTCGTCCCACTCCCGCACCACGGTGCCGTCGTCGTCCAGCTCCTGCGCGTAGACCAGGGCGGCCCCCGACTTGCGGTCGATCTCCACCCGGGAGTGCGACTCGGCGCCGTCGGTGTGCCGGTAGGCGGTCAGCAACGCGGTCTCGATCGCCGCGAGGATCGTGTCGAACGGGATCTCCCGCTCGCGCTCGAGTGCGCGCAGCGCCGCGAGGTCGATGTTCACCTCTCCTCGTCCTCCACATCATCTTCGTCGTCGATGTCGTCAATGTCGTCAATGTCGTCGGCGTCACCGGACTCGTCGAGCCCGTCCGCTTCGTCGATCTCGCCGAGGCGGCTGAACTCGACCTGGACCCGACCGGGTCCGAGTTCGGCGTAGCCGTGTTCCGCGCGGCCGGCGTCCGTCTCCAGCACCACGCGCTCGTCGTCGGCCTCGACCACCCGGCCGGCGACCTGCCGGTCCCCGGCGGGCCGCTGCCCGGGCAGCCCCGTCGCGGCGCGCACGGTCACCTTGACCAGCCGGCCGACGTTGCGCCGCCAGTGCCGGGGCAGGGTGAGCGGTCGGTCCACGCCCGGCGAGCTGACCTCGAGCTGGTACTCCCCCGCCACGAGGTCACCGCCGGCCTCCTCCGCGGCGTCCAGCGCCGCGGAGACCGCGCGGGAGATGTCCGCGACGGCGTCCAGGTTGATCCCGCCGTCGGCGTCCACGATCACCCGTACGACGTGTCGTCGGCCGGCCCGGGAGACGGCGAGGTCCTCCAGGTCGTAGCCGGCACCGTCGACCACCGGCTCGATCACCTCGCGCAGCCGCGCGCGCCGGGCGCCGAGATCACCGCCGCGCGGTGCGCCGGCCCGGGCCCCGCCAGGGGGCCCGTCGGCGCGCCGGGGTCGCCCGGACGACCCCGTCGGCCTGGTGGCACGGCCACGCTGCGTCATCTGGCGCACCCTTCTGCTGATCGAGCTCCGGGCCGGGTAGGCCCGCCATGCCGGCACGCCACCGGGGCGAACGCGCCCGGTGGCTGCGCAGAGCGTAACGCGCGCGGCGGGCGCCGGACCCGGCGGCGCACCGACGCCGGTGGCCCACGGGCGGCCACGGATGGTGTTGACTTGTCCGGTGGAGACGGGCAGAACGACACAACGCGACGGTGCACCGGGACATTCCCGGCGAAACGTGCTGCGCGCCGGGGCGCTGGTGGTGGTCGGTGGCGCGGCCGTACCGCTGACCGGCTGTGATCTTTTCGACCGGAACGACAACAAGCCGCCGCCGCCCGACCCGCTCGAGCCGCTGGCGGCCGAGTCCGCCGCACTGGCCGCCCGGCACCGGGCCGCCATCGCCGCGGACCCGGGCCTGGCCGACCGGCTCACCCCGATCGCCGACGCCCACCAGGCCCACGCCGACGAGCTGCGCCGGGTGATCGGCCGCCCCGCGCCGACCGGAGCGCCGGCCGGCACCCCGGGCCCGTCCGGCGCCGCGGACCCCGCCGACCCGCTGAACGGGCTGCGCGAGGCCGAGCGGGCCGGGCGGGACAACGCCGCCAAGGCGTGCGCGGCGGCACCGGCCGAGCGGGCCGCGCCGCTCGGCTCCATCGCCGCCGCCCGGGCGACCCACGTGGAGGCGCTGAAGTGATCCCGCGTACCGCACCCACCGGGCCCGGCGAGGCCCTGGCCGCCGCCCTCACCGCGGAGTACGCGGCGATCTGGGCGTACGGCGTGATCGGCGTACGCCTCGCCGACGCCGCCCGTGCCGCCGCCCGTACCGCCGAGGCGGCCCACCGGGCCCGCCGCGACGCCCTGATCCTCCAGCTCAGCTCCGGCGGCGGTCAGGTCCCCGCCGACCGGGCCGGGTACGCCCTGCCCTACCCGGTGACCGACCGGGTGAGCGCGCTCAAGCTGGCGGTCGAGGTGGAGGAGCGGACCGCCGGGTTCTGGCGGGCGGCCCTGCCGCACACCACGGGGGCCGACCGGAACCGCGCCCTGGCCGCGCTGACCGACTGCGCGCTGCGCGCCACCCGTTGGCGGCGGACCGCGGGAGTGACCCCGCTCACCGTTCCCTTCCCCGGTCGCCCGGTCTGAGCGGCGGCGACGACGTCCCAGGTCACGGCGCGAGCGTTCCGGTTGCGGGCCGCATACCAGGTATGCATACTCCGTTTCCATGTCCATCCGTCACGGGCTGCTCGCCCTGCTCGAACGCGGCCAGATGTACGGCTACCAGCTGCGCGCCGCCTTCGAGGAGTCGACCGGCTCGACCTGGCCGCTGAACATCGGGCAGGTCTACACCACCCTCTCCCGGCTGGAACGGGACGGCCTGATCCGTCCGTTGCCGGAGCACGAGGGCGGGCAGCGGCCGTACGAGATCACCGACGCCGGGCGGGCGGACCTGGCGCTCTGGTTCGCCACCCCGATCAGCCGCACCGACCGGCCCCGGGACGAGCTGGCGATCAAGCTGGCCCTGGCGATCACCACCCCGGGGGTGGACGTCCGCGCGGTGGTGCAGAACCAGCGCAGCGCGACCATGCGGACGTTGCAGGAGTTGACCCGACTGAAGTACGCGAGCGACAAGCCGGAGGACCTGCCCTGGCGGCTGGTCCTGGACGCGATGGTCTTCCAGGCCGAGGCGGAGATCCGCTGGCTCGACCACTGCGAGACGAGCCTGGTCCGTTACCGCCCCGCGCCGCCCCGGCCGGCCGCGCCGGACGCCGGGGCGGTGGACCGCACCGACGAGGAGGTCCAACGGTGAGCGCGAGGAGTGAGCCGGGCCTGCGAGCCCCGCAGCCGCGAACGAAGACCAGCACCGTGAGCGCGAGGAGTGAGCCGGGCCTGCGAGCCCCGCAGCCGCGAACGAAGACCAGCACCGTGAGCGCGAGGAGCGAGCCGGGCCTGCGAGCCCCGCAGCCGCGAACGAAGCCGGTTCGGTGAGCGGCCGGGGGGAGGCCGTGCTGGAGCTGCGGGGCGTGCACCGGACCCACGGTGCCGGCGAGGCCGCCGTGCACGCGCTGCGCGGGGTCAGCCTCACGGTCCACCCCGGGGAGCTGGTCGCCGTGATGGGGCCCTCCGGCTCCGGGAAGTCGACCCTGCTGGCGCTCGCCGGCGGGCTGGACCGCCCCACCGCCGGCGAGGTGCTGGTCGAGGGGGCGGCGCTCGGCAGGCTGGACCGCCGGGAGCTGGCCAAGTTGCGGCGGCGGCGGATCGGCTACGTCTTCCAGGACCTCAACCTGCTCGGCAGCCTCACCGCGGCGGAGAACGTCGCGCTGCCCCTGGAACTCGACGGTACGGGCGTCCGGCAGGCCCGCAGGCTGGCGCTGGCCGCGCTGGCCGAGGTGGAGCTGACCGGGCTGGGCGGCCGTTTCCCGGATCAGATGTCCGGCGGTCAGCAGCAGCGGGTGGCGATCGCCCGCGCCCTGGTCGGCGGGCGCCGGCTGGTGCTCGCCGACGAGCCGACCGGGGCGCTCGACTCGCAGGCCGGGGAGGCGGTGCTGCACCTGCTGCGCCGCCGGGTGGACGCCGGCGCGGCGGGGGTGCTGGTCACCCACGAGGCCCGGCACGCCGGCTGGGCGGACCGGGTGATCTTCCTCCGGGACGGGGTGCTGGTCGACTCGACGGCACCGCTGGCCGGCGTCGAGCAGCTGCTGACCGGCAGCGGGCGGTGAGTCGGGGCCGGTTCGCCGGGGCGGTCGGCTCGTGGCTGGTCGCGCTGCGCATCGCGCAGCGGGAGGCGCGCCGGGCGCGCGGGCGTACCGCGCTGGTGCTGGCGATGATCACGCTGCCCGTGCTGGCGCTGAGCTTCACCGCGGTGAGCTGGGACATGGCGCAGCTGACCCGGGCGGAGAAGCTGGACCGGCGGCTCGGGGGCGCCGACGCGGAGCTGCGCTGGTTGGCCGAGAATGCGGTCGTCCAGGACGCCTGGGGGGAGAACTCCTGGCCGGCCCAGGGCGAGACGGGGCCGCGCACCCGCCCGGTCACCGCCGCCGAGATCGCCGCGCTGCTGCCCCCGGGCAGCCGGGTCAGCCAGGTCCGCTGGTGGGTCCCGTTCGAGGTGCGGATCGACGGCCGGAACGTGTCGTTCGGCGCGCGGAGCCTGGACCTGACCGATCCCGTCGCCCGGCCGCGGGCGAGGCTGCGCGCCGGACGACCGCCGACCACGCCCACCGAGATCGCGGTCAGCCCGCCGGCCCTGCGCCGCCTGGGGGTACGCCTCGGCGGCACGGTCCGCACCGCGGACGGCGGCGGGCCGTACCGGGTGGTCGGGGTGGTGGAGTTCCCGGACGACCTGCGCGAGGTGGTCGCGGTGCGACCGGAGGCGCCGGTCGGACCGATCCCCCCGACGGACGAGAGCTGGCTGGTGGACCTGCCCGGGCGGCTGGACCCGGCGCTGGTGGACCGGCTGAACGCGCGCGGGGTGGCGGTGAGCGCCCGCACCGCCGTCCCGGGCCGGGACGACACCGCCGGCGACGCGGTGCCGGTGCCGGACGTGGCGGAGGCGGGCAACGCGGTGCTGGTCGGCGGCCTCGGCCTGCTGGAGGTGGTGCTGCTGGTCGGCCCGGCCTTCGCGGTCGGCGTACGGCGGCGGCGCCGGGACCTCGCGCTGGTGGCGGTGGCCGGCGGGGACCACGTGCACCTGCGCCGCGTCGTGCTGGCCGACGGGGTGGTGCTCGGCGCGGGCGGGGCGGGGCTCGGGCTGCTGCTCGGCGCCGCCGCCGCGTTCGCCGGCCGGCCGCTGATCGAGCAGTACGTCACCTTTGCCCGGTCCGGCGGGTACCGCGTCTTCCCGGCGGCGCTGGCCGCGATCGCCGCGGTGGCGGTGCTGGCCGGGGTGCTCGCCGCACTCGCCCCGGCCTGGGCCGCCGCCCGGGAGGACGTGGTGGCCGGGCTGGCCGGGCGGCGCAGCCCACCCCGGCACCGCCGGCGCTGGCTGGTCATCGGGGTGCTGCTCACCCTCGGCGGCTCCGGCGTCGCCGCGCTCGGTGCCGCCCGGACCACCCCGACGGTGATCCTGGCCGGGCTGATCCTCGGCGAGCTGGGGCTGGTCTTCGGCACCCCGACCCTGATCGGGCTGCTCGCCCGGGCCGGCCGGCTGCTGCCGCTGGCGCCGCGGCTGGCGCTGCGCGACGCGAGCCGCAACCGCTCCTCCGCCGCGCCGGCCATCTCCGCGGTGATGGCCGCGGTCGCCGGCACCGTCGCCCTCGGGGTCTACGTGGCCAGCGAGGACGCCCGCCACCGCGCGGACTGGCAGCCGGGCATCCCACCCGGCAACGTGCTGGTGCTGCGGTCGGACACGTCCGTCGCCGACCTGCCCGCGCTGGCGCAGGTCACCGAGCGGGTCCGGGCCGTCCTGCCGGACGGCACGGTCGCCCGGCTCGAGGTGCCCGCCTGCGCCGCCCCGACGTCCCCGGACGACTACTGCCGCGCGGCGGCGGTGATCCCACCGGACCGGGAGTGCCCGTACGAGCTGACCGAGTACCTGGCCGTCGACGGCCGCCGACGGGCCCTCGCCGACCCGCGCTGCGCCCGGCCGTCGCGCAGCCCGGACGGCCTCTACCTGCCGGCGTACGTGGACGACGGCTCCGCGCTGCCCGCACTCACCGGCGCCCCGGCCGTCGAGGTGGCCGCCGCGACGGCGGTGCTCCGGGCCGGCGGGGTGGTGGTGACCGACCCGCGGCAACTGGTCGACGGGCGGGTGGCCGTCACCGTCAGCCGGGCCACCGCCGGGCAGGACCCGCCGTCCACCGCCGTCACCACCCTGCCCGGGTATGCGCTGCGCGGCGGCGTCCCGGTCGACCGGCTCTTCCTCTCCGCCGCGGCGGCGGCCCGGATCGGCCTGGTGGGCGCGCAGCTCGGCTACGTGGTCGACACCACCGGGCCGCCGACGGTGGCGCAGCAGGAACAACTCGTCGCCGAGCTGCCGCGGCTCGCCTCGCTGCAGGTGCAGGTGGAGCAGGAGGAGCCGTCCTCGGACCGGCGGCCGTTGCTGCTCCTGCTGGCCATCGGCTCCGGCGTGATCACCCTGGGCGCCGCCGGGGCGGCCACCGGGCTCGCCGCCGCCGAGGGCCGCCGGGACCTGTCCACCCTGGCCGCGGTGGGCGCCAGCCCCCGGGTGCGCCGGGTGCTCTCACTCTGCCAGGCCGGCGTGATCGCGGTGCTCGGGTCGGTGCTGGGCATCGTCGCCGGCCTCGGCTCGGCGGTGATCATCCTCTCCTCGGTGAACCGCCGGTACGCCACGGCCTGGCCCGTCGAGACGCCGTACCCGGTGGTGGTGCCCTGGTTGACCCTCGGGGTGCTGGTGGTGGTGCCGCTGCTCGCGATGCTCGGGGCGGGGCTGGTGACCCGGTCCCGGCTGCCCGTGGAACGCCGGCTGGAGTGACGGTCTCCGATGTGGACCGGCCCGGTCGGGGGGTGCCGCCGCGGCGGCGGAGCCGACAGACTGGGCCGGTGTCCGTCCTGGGAACCCTCACGCGCCGGCTCGGCCACCAGAAATGGTTCGGCGCCACGATGCGCCTGCTCGTCCCCGCCGACCGGATGATCGGCCGACTCACGAAGGGCCGGGTGGTCGCGTTGGGCCTGGCGCCCTCCCTGGTCATCACCACCACCGGCCGCCGCTCCGGTCAGCCCCGCAGTAACCCCCTGCTGTACGTGCCGGACGGCGACGCGTACGTGGTGATCGGGTCGAACTGGGGGCAACAGCACCAGCCCGGCTGGGCGATGAACCTGCTGGCCCAGCCGGCCGCCGAGGTGGACGTCAAGGGGCGCCGGATCCCGGTGCGCGCCGAGGCGGCCACCGGCCCGGAGCGGGAGCGGCTGTGGCAGCTGCTGGTCACCGAGTGGCCCGCGTACCGGACGTACGCCGAGCGGGCCGGTGACCGGGAGATCCGGATCTTCCGGCTGGTCCCGGTCGGCGCGGAACGGACCGGCGCCGACCCGTCCTGACTTCCGGGCGCGCCACGCCGGCCCGATGGTACGAGACCGACCAGGCGCTGCTGATGCTCGGCGAGGCGCGGCTGGCGGCGGCCACGGTGAACGGGCTGCTCAGCCCGGGAAGGTATGCGCCCGGGAACCGGGGGTGGGGACGGCGGCGGCGTGGGTCAGCCGATGCCACCCTGGATGCCGATGAGGGCGCCGACCAGGTACGTCGCGCCGGCGGCGGCAGCACCGAGCAGGAGCTGGCGCAGGCCGCTGGTCCACCAGGGGCGGTTGGTGAACCGGGCGACGACCACCCCGGCAACGAAGAGCCCCACCCCGCCGACGGCGAGCGCCAGCCAGAGGCTGGTGAAGCCGAGCAGGTAGGTCAGCAGCGGGACCAGCGCCCCGACGGAGAAGCAGAGGAACGACGAGATCGCCGCCGCCCACGGGCTGGGCCGCTCGTCGGGGTCGACGCCCAACTCCTCCCGGACGTGCATCCGCAGCGCCTCCTCCGGGTTGCGCCGGACCGCGTCGGCGACCTGCATCGCCAGGTCCCGCGGCAGACCCCGGGCGACCCACGCCTCGGCCAGCTCGCGGGCCTCCGCCTCCGGGTGCCGCTCCAGCTCGCGCCGCTCCTTGGCCACCTCGGCGGCGACCTGCTCGTTGGCCGAGCGGACGCTGGTGTACTCCCCCAGCCCCATCGAGATGGCGCCGGCGACCAGCCCGGCAGCGCCGGTGAGCACGACGCTGCGCGGCGAGACGCCACCGCCGGCGACGCCCGCGATCAGGGCGATGTTGGTGACCAGGCCGTCCATCGCGCCGAACACGGCGGGCCGCAGCCAGCCGCCGGACACGTCCGCGTGGTGCGCCTCGCGCAGCGCCGCCGGGGTCTCGGTCACGGCAGGGTCAGGATCTCGTAGCCCTCGTCGGTCACGACGATGGTGTGCTCGAACTGGGCCGTCCACTTGCGGTCCTTGGTGACCACCGTCCAGCCGTCGTCCCACATGTCGTACTGGTAGGTGCCGAGGGTGATCATCGGCTCGATGGTGAAGGTCATCCCCGGCTCCATGATGTCGGTCGGCCGGGGGCTGTCGTAGTGCGGCACGTAGAGGCCGCTGTGGAACGCCTCGCCGATGCCGTGGCCGGTGAAGTCGCGGACCACGCCGTAGCCGAACCGCTTGGCGTACGACTCGATGACCCGACCGATCACGTTGATCTGCCGACCGGGGGCGACCGCCTTGATTCCCCGCATCATCGCCGTGTGGGTCCGCTCGACCAGCAGCCGGGCCTCGTCGCTCACCTCGCCCACGCAGAACGTGGCGTCGGTGTCCCCGTGCACCCCGCCGATGTACGCGGTGACGTCGACGTTGATGATGTCGCCGTCGGCGAGCACGGTCGAGTCGGGGATGCCGTGGCAGATGACCTCGTTGAGGCTGGTGCAGCAGGACTTCGGGAAGCCCTTGTAGCCCAGCGTCGACGGGTAGGCGCCGTGGTCGACCAGGAACTCGTGCACCACCTGGTCGATCTCGTCGGTGGTCACGCCCGGCTTGCAGTGCTCCCCGGCGAGCTGGGTCGCCTGGGCGGCGAGCCGGCTGGCGACGCGCATCTTCTCGATGGTCTCCGGCGTCTGCACGTGCGAGCCGCGCCACTCCTGAGGGCGCTTCTTGCCCACGTACTCCGGTCGGGCGATGTGGGCAGGCACCGGTCGCCACGGGGAGAGCGTGCCTGGGGTCAGCGGCGCACGGACGGTCATGCCCACAGCCTATCGCCGCACCCCGCGGTGACCCCCGCCACGGCCTGCTGGCGTGGGTTGTTGCCGCGCCCGGCCGGCTGTGCCATTGTGGCTCCGTGGATCAAGGGAGCCTACCTCCCGTCTTCTCCGCCACGGCGGAGGTCGACGGTGATCAGCTCCGTGTGCTGGTGACCGGCGAGGTCGACATGGCCACCGCCGACACCATGTTCCAGGCTGCGCTCCGCGAGCCGGCCAGGCGGGTCACGCTCGACCTCCGCGCGGTCACCTTCTTCGACTCGGCGGCCATCCACGCGCTGGTCCGGCTCGCCCAGCGCTTCCCCGGCACGCTGACCGTGCTGCCGTCCCCCCGGGTCCGCCGGGTGCTGGAGATCTCCGGCCTCGGCGAGCAGGAGTGGCTGCGGCCGGCCTGACCCCACGCGGCCGGCCGGTCCGGCCTCCGGTGTCGCCGGGCGGTCCGGCTCAGTCGCGCAGCTGCCGGCGCAGCGTCACCTCGGTGCCCTCGGCGGTACGGCGCATCGTCAGCTCGCCGAGCGCCTTGATCAGCGTCAGTCCCCGACCCCGGAATCCCGAGTTGGTCGACTCCCGCCACTGCCCGCTGTCGCGGATCGTGGCGATCACCGTGCGGTCCTCGATCGTCACCTCGACGTCGATCACCGGCTCGGCCGGCGACACCGGATGCTCGATGGCGTTCGCGGCGGCCTCGGAGATCGCCACGGTGAGATCGAACAGGTCGTCCTCGTCCACCCGGTGGGCGAGGAGGAAGTCCTCCAACCGCTTGCGCAGCACGCTGAGCCGGGCCGGATCGGCCGGCAGCCGCAACGCGAACCGGTTGAGTTCGGCCGCCTCCAGGGCCAGCACCGCCACGTCGTCGTGCCGGGGTCGCCCGGCGACCCGCTCGACCACCGCGTCGACCACGTCGGCCACGTGCTCGCCGCGGGTGGCGGCGTCCAGCCGCAGCTGGCCCAGCGCCGCGTCGATGCCGAGCTGTCGGTCCTCGATCAGGCCGTCGGTGTAGAGCAGCAGGCGACCGCCGGGGGCCAGCTCACCCTCGACGGTCCCGTACGCCGTCTCCGGGAGCGCCCCGATCGGCGGTCCGAGGGCTCGATCGTGCAGGAACGCCACGTCGTCTCCGCGGATCAGCAGGGGGGACGGGTGACCGGCACTGGCGTACCGCAGGCGGCCGGTGCGCGGGGAGAACCAGAGGCAGACCACGGTGGCGAACGAGCCGCCCTCGGTCGAGCCGACCAGCCGGTTCAGCCGGGTCAACGCCTGGCCCGGGTCCAAGCCCTCCAGGACGTACGCCCGCAGCGCGTTGCGCAGCTGGCCCATCGCGGCGGCGGCCCGGACGCCCTTGCCCACCACGTCGCCGATCACCAGCACCAGCTCGTCGTCGTCGGCGCCGATGACGTCGTACCAGTCGCCGCCGACCTCGACGTCGGCGCTGCCCGGCAGGTACCGGCTGGCCACCACGGCGCCGGGCCGTTGCGGCAGCGTACGCGGCAGCAGGCTGTGCTGGAGGGTGGTGGCGATCCGGTGCTCGGCCTCGTAGAGCTGGGCGTTCTCCAGCCGCACGCCGACCAGGCGGGCCAGCTGGGTCAGCACGGCCTGCTCGGTGCCGTCCCTGTCGCGCCGCCACACCCGCAGCTCGCCCAGGTGTTCGCCGGTGGTGCCGCTGAGCGGCAGCACCACCGACGGCTCGGCGGCGGCCTCACCGCCACCGTCCGCCTCGTAGCGCGCCCCGGTGGCGTTCACCACGACCCGGGCGGCCTCCGTCAGGCTGAGCGCGTGCCGGGCGGCGACCTGCACCACGTCTGCCGTGGAGCGGGCGGTGTTGATCGCCACGGCCGCGTCGGCCAGGGCGTTCAGCCGCCGGATGATCTGTCCGCGCAGCTGACCCAGCTCGACGTTGGCCCGGACCCGGGCGATCAGCTCCTGGCTGGAGAAGGGCTTGGTGAGGTAGTCGTCGGCACCGACGGAGAGCCCGGCGATCGCCTCGGCCGAACCGGCCCGGGCGGAGAGCAGCACGATCGGCACGTGCCGGGTGACCGGGTTCGCCCGCAGCGCGGTGACCAGCCCGAAGCCGTCCAGGCGCGGCATCATCACGTCGGTCAGCACCAGGTCGAACGGGGAGTCGACGGCCAGCCGGAGCGCCTCCACGCCGTCCGGCACGGCCACCACTTCGTAGGAGTGGGCGAGCAGGCGGGTGACGTGTTCGCGCAGGTCCGCGTTGTCGTCGGCGAGCAGGATCCGGCCGCCGCCGGCCGGCGCGTCGGCCGGTCCCGGCAGGCTGGCGGGCGGCCCGACCTCGTCGGTCCAGAGCGCGGTCTCGGCGACGTACAGGCGGGCCTGCTCCGGCTCGGTCAGCGGCATCGGGGCGAGGGTGGCCACCCGGTCGGCGGGCAGGTGCCCGTGTCCGAACGGGACGGTCACGGCGAAGGTGGTTCCCTCGTCGACCCGGCTGTGCACCTCGACCGCGCCGCCGTGCATCTCGACCAGCTCGCGGACCAGCGCGAGCCCGATCCCGGTGCCCTCGTGGGTGCGCGAGCGGACGCCCGGAACCCGGTGGAACCGCTCGAAGACGTGTGGGAGTTCCTCCGGCGCGATGCCGACCCCGGTGTCGACGACCTCGACCCGGGCGGCACCGTCGACCGCCCGCACCCGGACCCGGATCTCGCCGTCGAAGGTGAACTTGACCGCGTTGGAGACCAGGTTGAGGACGATCTTCTCCCACATGTCCCGGTCGACGTGGACCGGCGCGGGCAGCGGCGGGGAGTCCACCATCAGGCGCAGCCCGGCCCGCTCGATCGCCGAGCGGAAGGTGCTGGCCAGCCGGGAGGTGTAGTCGGCGAGGTCGGTGGGCTGGTACCGGGCGGCCAGCCGGCCGGACTCCAGCTGGGAGAAGTCCAGCACGGTGTTGACCAGCTTGAGCAGCCGCAGCGCGTTGCGGTGCATCATGGTCAGCCGATCGGTGTACGCCGGGGGCAGGCCGGGGTCGGCGAGCAGATCCTCCATGGGTCCCAGGACCAGGGTCAGCGGGGTACGGAACTCGTGGCTGACGTTGGCGAAGAAGTTGGTCTTGGCGCGGTCCAGCGCGGCCAGCTCCGCGGCCCGCGCGCGTTCCTGCTCGTACGCCCGCTGCTTGCCGACCGCCCGGGAGATCTGCGCCGCCACCAGGTCGCTGAAGTCGCGGTACTCGTCGGTGAGCGGCAGCCGGCGGGCGAGCCCGAGTACCAGCACGCCGGCCGGCTCGTTGGTCGCGGTGATCGGCAGTACGAGGGCGTGCTCGGCCGCCTCCGGCGGCACCCCGCCGAGCAGGTCGGCGACCGGCACCGTCCGCGGGCCGTCCGGGTCGTCCATGGTCACCGGCGGCGCCTGCGGCGGCCCGCCGACGACCTGGTCGGGTTCGACGCCGGCGCAGCCGGCCAGCGTCGGGCTGCCGTCGGAGTCGTGCAGCCAGAGCAGGCTGAACGGCACGTCCGCCCGGTTCCCGTCGAGGACTCGGGCGGCGACCCCGCCGAGTTCCGGGATGCTCTGCACGTCGGCGAGCTGGGAGCCCAGCTCGGCCAGGACCCGCAGCCGGCGCTCGCCGAGCATCCGGCCGGTGGTCTCGTTGACGAAGCAGAAGACGCCGTTGACGGTGCCGTCGCCGTCGCGGATCGGGTCGTACGAGACGTCGAAGTAGACGTCCTCGAGGAAGCCGTACCGGTCGATCACGAAGGGGTGGTTCTCGCAGCGGTAGGGCTCGCCGGTGCGGCGCACCCCGTCGAGCAGCGGCCCCAGCACCTCCCAGGTCTCCGCCCAGTGGAGGCGGGCGGGCTGCCCGATCACCGCCGGATGCTTCGCCCCGATGGTCGGCCGGTACCCGTCGTTGTAGAAGGCGTGGTGCTCCTCGCCCCAGAACATCACGATCTGGGCGCGGGAGGAGAGCATCATGCTGACGGCGTGGCAGAGGGCCGGGGGCCAGCTCGCCGGGTCGCCCAGCGGGGTGGCGGACCAGTCGAAGGCGCGCAGCCGCTCACCCATCTCGCCGCCCGCGGCGAACGCCGCGGTCAGCAGCGGTGGCAGCTCCGCCTCGCCGGTCCCCGAGGACGAACGTCGCACGCCCTCGCCCCCTTGGGCCGACTTCATGCAGCCTCCCGCTCCGGCCAACGTTCACGACGGCCGGCGAAGCTTCGCCGGCCATCCCCGCGTACTACCCAGACGGAGAGGCAACGTAACGCACCGCAGCCGTTGGTCGCTGATTACCTGCGCCTCATCCTGACGTAACCACCGCCCGTGGGCGAACGCGCGGGCCGGGGCAGCGCCCGGCCTGCGCACGGGCGCGGTCACCGCGCGTCGTCGGCGCGGCAATGTGATCTGTGCAACATGTCCTGGGGTCAGCGGTGACCGGCGCGCGCGGCCTGGACCAGTGCGGCCACCGGGCGCGGGTCCGGATCGATCTCCGGGTGCCACTGCACGCCCAACAGGAAGCGCCGCCGCGGATCCTCGAGCGCCTCCACCACCCCGTCGTCGGCCCACCCGGTGACCGTCAGGTCGCCCGGGTCCGCCACCGCCTGATGGTGGTAGGAGTTGACCCGGTCCACCCCCGCCAGCACCGACCCGGCCAGGCTGTCGGGGGCGAACCGGACCGGATGCGCCCCGTACACCCCGGGCGCCGGCCGGTGCCCGTCGTGCCCGACCACGTCCGGCAGGTGCTGGTGCAGCGCCCCGCCGCGGGCGACCGCGAGCAGCTGCATCCCCCGGCACACCCCGAGCACCGGCAGGTCCGCGGCGAGCGCCGCGGTGAGCAGGGCCAGCTCGCCGGCGTCCCGGTCGGCGCGACTCTCGGTACGCGGATCGTGCGGCTGGCCGTACCGCTCCGGGCCGACGTCGGCGCCGCCGGCGAGGAGCAGCCCGTCGAGGACCCGCAGCACGTCCGCGTCGGCGTCGTCCGGGGGCAGGACCAGGGCCCGGCCGCCGGAGGCGGTGACCGCCCGGACGTACGCCTGCGGCACCAGCGCCGCCGGCACGTCCCGCCACGCCGCCCAGCTGGCCGGCTCCACGTACGCGGTGATCCCGATGAGCGGGCGGCTCACAGCGGGGTCACGTACGCGCCGGTGATGCCGCCGTCCACCACGAACTGCGCCGCGGTCATGAACGACGAGTCGTCGCTGGCCAGGAAGGCCACCGCGGCGGCGATCTCCTCCGGCTGGCCGAACCGGCCCATCGGCACGTGCACCAGCCGCCGGGCGGCCCGCTCCGGGTCGGCCGCGAAGAGCTCCAGCAGCAGCGGGGTGGCGACCGGGCCGGGGCAGAGCGCGTTGACCCGGATGCCCTCCCGGGCGAACTGCACCCCCAGCTCCCGGGTCATCGCCAGCACCCCGCCCTTGCTCGCCGTGTACGCGATCTGCGAGGTGGCCGCCCCCATCAGCGCGACGAAGGAGGCGGTGTTGATGATCGATCCCTTGCCCTGCCGGCGCATGTGCGGGATGACGTGCTTGCAGCAGAGGTAGACGCTGGTGGTGTTGACCCGGAGCACCCGCTCCCAGGCGTCCAGCCCGGTCTCCAGGATCGAGTCGTCGTCCGGCGGGGAGATGCCGGCGTTGTTGAACGCGACGTCCACCCGCCCGTGCCGCGCCGCCACCCCGTCGAAGAGATCCCGGACCGCCGCCTCGTCGGCCACGTCGGTGGCCACGAACTCCCCGCCCACCTCGTCGGCGGCCCGCTTGCCCGCCTCCGGGTCGATGTCGGCGCAGACCACCCGGGCCCCCTCGGCGGCGAACCTCCGCACGGTGGCCAAGCCGATTCCGCTGCCCGCCCCGGTCACCACGGCGACCCGGTCCTGTAGCCGTCCCTGCACTGAGGTCACTCCTCTGTCGAGATGAACACGTTCTTGACGTCGGTGAAGGCGTGCAGCGCGTCCGGACCCAGCTCCCGGCCGAGGCCGGAGCGCTTCATCCCGCCGAAGGGGGTCCAGTAGCGCACCGAGGAGTGCGAGTTGACGCTGAGGTTGCCCGACTCGACCGCCCGGGCCACCCGGACCGCCCGCCCGACGTCCCGGGTCCAGATCGAGCCGGAGAGGCCGTACTCGGTGTCGTTGGCCAGCCGGATCGCGTCGGCCTCGTCGTCGAACGGGAGCACCGAGACCACCGGGCCGAAGATTTCCTCCCGCCAGTGCCGGTCGGCCGGCGACTCGGCGAGCAGCACCGTCGGGGCGTACCAGAAGCCGGGGCCGTCGGGACGTGAGCCGGTGAACGCCACCTTCGCGCCGTCGACGTACCCGCCGACCCGGTCGCGGTGGGCGGCGGTGATCAGCGGGCCCATCTCGGCGGTCTCCGCCGCCGGGTCCTCCACCCGGAAGGCGCGCACGGCCGGTTCGAGGAGTTCCAGGAACCGGTCGTACACCGGCCGCTGGACCAGGATCCGGGAGCGGGCGCAGCAGTCCTGGCCGGCGTTGTCGAAGACGGCGTACGGCGCGGCGGCGGCGGCCTTCGCCAGGTCGGCGTCGGCGAAGACCAGGTTGGCGGACTTGCCGCCCAGCTCCAGGGTGACCCGTTTGACCTGCGCGGCGCAGCCGGCCATGATCCGCGTCCCGACCTCGGTGGAGCCGGTGAAGCAGACCTTGCGCACCGCCGGGTGGGTGACGAAGCGCTCCCCCACCACGCTTCCGGCGCCGGGCAGCACGGTGAAGACGCCCTCCGGCAGCCCGGCTTCGAGGGCCAGTTCGGCGAGGCGCAGCGCGGTCAGCGGGGTCAGCTCGGCGGGCTTGAGCACGACGGTGTTGCCGGCGGCGAGCGCCGGGGCGAAGCCCCAGCCGGCGATCGGCATCGGGAAGTTCCACGGCACGATCACCCCGACCACGCCGAGCGGTTCGTGGAAGGTGACGTCGAGCCCGCCCGGCACCGGGATCTGCTGCCCGGTCAGCCGCTCCGGCGCCCCCGCGTAGTAGTCGAGGACGTCCCGGACGTTCCCCGCCTCCCACCGGGCATTGGAGATGGTGTGCCCCGAGTTGCGCACCTCCAGCAGCGCCAACTCCTCCAGATGCGCGTCCACCAACGCGGCGAACCGCCGCAACACCCGCGCCCGCTCCCCCGGCGCAACCCCCCGCCAAGACTCGTACGCGACCGCCGCCCGCGAGATCGCCGCATCCGTCTCCGCGAGCGACGTGCCGGCCACCTCCGCCACCACCTCCCCCGTCGCCGGGTTCCTGACCTCACTCACGCCCCCACCGTCCCCTCTCCCCCACGATCTTGCCGGCCTCAGAGGCGTTCGAAGCCACGGGCGAGTTCCCAGTCGGTGACGGCGGCGTCGAAGGCGGTCAGTTCCACCTTCGCGTGGTTGGCGTAGTGGGCGATCACCTCGTCGCCGAAGGCGTCCTTGGCGACCGTGGAGGACTCCCAGAGGGCGAGGGCGTCGCGGAGGGTGGCGGGGACCCGCTCGGCGGTCGGGTCGTCGTACGCGTTGCCGGCGCACTCGTCGCCCAGCTCCAACTCCCGCTCGATGCCGTGCACCGCCCCGGCGACCAGGGCGGCGACCGCCAGGTACGGGTTGACGTCGGCGCCGGGCACCCGGTTCTCCACCCGCATGCCCTGCCCGTGCCCGACCAGCCGCAGCGCGCAGGTGCGGTTGTCGGTGCCCCAGCGCAGCGCGGTGGGGGCGAACGAGCCGGGCTGGTAGCGCTTGTAGGAGTTGACGTTCGGGGCGAAGAAGAGGCTCAGCTCCCGCATGGTGTCGAGCAGCCCGGCGAGCACCCGCTGCCCGGTCAGGCTCAGGCGCGCCGGCCCGTCCCCCAGCATCGCGGAGCGGCCGTCGCGGTCGCGCAACGAGAAGTGGATGTGGCAGGAGTTGCCCTCGCGGGCGTTCGGCTTGGCCATGAAGGTGATCGACATGTCCTCCTGGGCGGCGATCTCCTTGGCGCCGTTCTTGTAGATGACGTGGTGGTCGGCGCAGGCCACCGCCTCGTCGTACCGGAAGGCGATCTCGTGCTGGCCGAGGTTGCACTCGCCCTTGGCGCTCTCCGGGGTCAACCCCGCGCCGGCCATCTCGGTGCGGATCCGCCGCAGCAGCGGCTCCACCCGCGCGGTGCCGAGCAGCGAGTAGTCCACGTTGTACTGGTTGGCCGGGGTGAGGTCGCGGTAGCCGCGCCGCCACGCCTCCTCGTACGAGTCGCGGAAGAGCACGAACTCCAGCTCGGTGCCGGCGTACGCGGTCAGCCCGTGGGCGGCCAGCCGGTCCAGCTGCCGGCGCAGGATCTGCCGGGGCGAGGCGACCACCGGGCCGGAGCCGTCCAGCCACTCCAGGTCGGCCAGGAGCATGGCGGTGCCCGGTTGCCAGGGCACCCGGCGCAGGGTGGTGAGGTCCGGCTTCATCGCGAAGTCGCCGTAGCCGCGTTCCCAGGACGACATCGCGTACCCGTCGACGGTGTTCATGTCGACGTCGACGGCGAGCAGGTAGTTGCACCCCTCGCTGCCGTGGGCGACCACCTCGTCGAGGAAGTAGGGGGCGTGGAACCGCTTGCCCTGCAACCGGCCCTGCATGTCGGTCAGGGCCAGCACCACCGTGTCTATCTCGCCGCCCCGAATGGCGACCCGCAGTTCTTCCAGCGAGAGCGGAGCTTTCCTCATCGGCGAGCCTCCATCACCAAGGTCTACCGGCCTAGCGGATCATCGTCAATGCCCGGGGCGGCCGCCCCGGCAAACACCGATCGCCCGCCCGGATCCGGTCCGCGTCAATACCGACACGGCACCGACCCGCGTCATGTCCCGGTCCGCCGAGGGCCGGCGGACCGGGACGTCCGAGGTCAGGCCGGCTCGTCGGCCCGGGCGCCGTCCGGGGCCGGTCGCGGCGCCGGCAGATCGACGGTACGGCGGGGGCCGGTGAACCACTTCCGGGCCGAGGCGTACCACCAGACGGCGACCAGCAGCAGCACCCCGCCCACGGCGATCGGCGCGTAGTTCACCGCCGACCAGGTGAACTCGTCGTTGCCGGGCACCCCGGCGGGGACGATCGGCAGCACGAAGTAGATCGAGATGATCGCGATCTCGACCACCGCGATCCAGCCGAGGAGCTTGTACTTCGGGCCGAGCGTCCACGGCCCCGGGACGAACCGGTCCCCCATCCGCAATCGCAGGAAGATCGGGATGAGGAACGACAGGTAGAGCCCGATCACCGCGACCGAGACCACCGCGTAGAAGGCGACCGGGATGCCGGCCGAGTTCTTGTACAGGGCGGGCAGGGTGAGCACCAGGCCGGCCACCGTCGCCCCGATGATCGCGTTGACCGGGGTGCCGTTGCGGTCCACCCGGGACCAGAGCCGCCAGCCCGGCACCGCGCGGTCCCGGCTGAACGCGTACGTCATCCGGGACATCGAGGTCACGCAGCTCATCCCGCAGAAGAACTGCCCGATGGTGGAGATGATGATGACCGCCTTGAAGAAGAACGGGGTCAGCGCGGTCTCGAAGATCGCCCCGGAGAAGCCGCCGGCGGCATTGATCGCGTCCACGTCGGTGGCGGCGAAGAGGAACGCCAGCAGCAGGATCCAGCCGCCGACCGCCGAATAGAAGATCGACTTCCAGAGGCCGCTGGCGGCGGCCTGCGAGGCGCCCCGGGTCTCCTCGGAGACGTGCGCGCAGGCGTCGAAGCCGGTGATCGTGTACTGGGTGAGCAGGAAGCCCAGCGGCAGCACGTAGAACCAGAAGGTCAGCCCACCGGTGTCGCCGTCGCCGAAGCCGGAGTTGTTGAACCGCTCGGTGAAGACGAACTGGAAGCTCTGGTGGTGGTCCGGGACGAGGAGCAGGATGGCCACCACCACCGCCGCGCCGGCCACGTGCCACCAGACCGAGACGTTCTGCAGGACGTCGATGATGTGGTGTCCGAAGATGTTGATCAGCCCGTGCAGGGCCAGGATCACCACGAAGAGCAAGAAGGTCTGGTGCAGCGTGCCGGCCCAGCCGTCGAAGAGCGCGGAGAGGGTGAGGTTGAGGAACGTCGCGCAGCCGTAGTCCACCGACGCGGTGACCGCGACCAGCCCGACCAGGTTGAGCCAGCCGGTGAACCAGCCGTGCACCGGCCGACCCATCTTCGCCGCCCACCAGTAGATCCCGCCTGCGGTCGGGTAAGCGGACACGAGCTCGGCCATGCAGAAGCCGATGATCAGGATGAACAGTGAGATCAGCGGCCAGCCCCAGGAGATGGCGACCGGTCCACCGTTGTTCCACGCCTGGCCGAAGGTGGTGAAGCAGCCGGCCAGGATCGAGATGATGGAGAACGAGATGGCGAAGTTGGAGAAGCCGCTCCACTTGCGGTGCAGCTCCTGCTTGTAGCCGAGTTCGGCGAGCCGTCGGGCGTCGTCGTCCATCGGTTGCTCGGCGGTCGGCGCGGGCGTGGTGGCCACTGCACACCTCCTCGAGGTGGTTCCCCAGGTACGAGTGGGCAAAGTGTGGTCCTGCCGATCAAGGGGGTCAATACGACGGCCGTGGGAATCTCACCGCCGCCGCGGCTAATTCCGTTGCCGGACCGGCCCTCCCGGCCGCATCCTTGACCCCGTGGCCAGGCCCGTTCGCGACGGGCCACCGCCGGGCGCTCGGCAACGCCCGGTCCGCGACGGCGCGGGGTGCTCACCTCTCTCTCACTCGTACGGCGATCCGCCGTACCTTCCGGGCACCCCGCGCCGCCGCCCCCGCCTCCGCGCGGTCCCGCTCCGGTGAACAGGGCCCCGGTGCCGCTGGTTGCCGCCAGCGATCACCGGTGCACTGCTCGTTCGGGTGGGCAAGGGTGGTCAGCCGCGGGCCCTGTCCCAGGCGAGGAAGCGCTCGGTGAGGTCCAGCCTCGTCTGCGAGTGGAGCTGGCCGAGCTGGTCGGTCGCCTCAACCAACAGCCCGCCCAGGTAGACCAGCACCGCGACAGCAAGGACAGGAACGGCCCCGCGCTGACCTTCAGTCCGGCCGCTTGGACGGCCTTCGTCGAACACACCAAGCAGTCCTGAGCCAACGTAGAAGACGCCTTCTGGGCGCGATGATGGCGGGCCTCTTCATGCTTGAACAGCCGCACCCCGCTGGACGGCCTCGGGCACTTGCCAGTTGGTCCAGTAGGCGGACGCTTGCTACGGCCGAAACCGGTCGGCTCTGGTAACGCTCAGTGATACGGACTGACGGTGGTAACGGCTCCGTGCGCTTGTCGAGGAGAAGTCGGGTGGGCCAAGGCGTGATCTTCGGCTGAGGGTGAAGTCGCAGCGGGTTGCACACTGGTAACCCTGAACGAAGGCCGGCGGGCCCACCGTCGCCCGCCGGATCACAAACCACGCCGTGTACGTCCAGCGTCGTACGGACCCTGCCGCTTCCGGTCGGATGTGTTGCGCCGGCCCAGGGCCTAGCGTCGCCGGTATGGAGCTCTCTCGTACGCCGGCCCGGTGGGTCGGAGGCCTCGGCGTGGCCTGGGTCGTCATTTTCCTGGGCAGCGTGGGTGGTCTGCAGGGTGAACCGCCAGCGTCCGACGCGCCGCTGGCAGAACTCCGCGACTTCTTCGCGGACAACGGCACCCGCTACCTGGTCGGGGACTTCCTCGCCGGTACGGCCTTCATGCTGCTCTTCATTCCGTTCATCGTGTTCCTGCCGCGGGGGCTCGGGATCGCGGAGTCGGCCTGGTCGCGGATGGCGGCCGTGGGTGCTGCGGCGCTGGTGGCCGTCGGCGGCATGGCCACCTCTTTCCTCGACGCCGTCGCGATCGCCAAGGGCGATCCGCGGATCGACGACGGGGCGCTGACCGCGCTCCTGCAGGCCAACAGCGCAGGCATCGCGCTGATCGGCCTGCCCGCCGCGCTGGTTACGCTCTCGATCGCCGGGATGCTGCAGACGCCGGGTGCCCTGTGGGCTGCTGGGCGGCCGACCGGCGTGCTCCGGGCCACCGCGATTCTCGGCTGGACCGCCACGGTGCTGCTCGTCGTGGGCGCCGCCTTCCCGATCGACGACAACCCACGCGGCCCACTATGGACGGTGCGGTTCTCGAGCTTCGTCGGATTGGCGCTGCTCGTGCTCGTCACGTCGATCCTCGTCCTCACCCGCCGGCCCGACGCGCCCGCCATTGCCGCCGGCCGGTCCGGCGCGGCGGTCGGTGCGCGCGACTGACCATGGAGAAAGCCAAGACCGGCGGTACCCCGTGAGGTGCGCCGCCGGTCGTAGTCGCCAGGTCATTGACTCTTGGACTACCTTGGCTCGACGCGGTCTGGGTCGGCGAGCGGTACGAGCCGTCGCTCGCCGAGACGGGTGATGACCGCCAGCGGCCTGGTCGCCAGGTTGACGACTCGGGCGAGCCCCGGACGGCCCTGTCGCTGAAGTAGCCGAGGGCCGATGTCGGCCATGACTGCGGCAAGACCGGGCATCGGGCGACCGAACAGGGTCATTTCACGGATCAGGCCAGCCGGGTCGAGCCGCAGGACTGAGCTTCCTCGATCTACTCCCGGCCGGCAAGAGCGTGGTAGAACAGCGCACGGGTGTCACCGGCACCGACCGCCGTATGGAAGCGGATGCCGCTGATGACGTCGAACGCGGCGCCCAGCATCTCAGCAACCTGATCCCGGCCGCGGAAGCGGAACTTTGCGGTCAGCGGTGAAATCACTTCCACGTCGTCCGCCAGGCATCGAGCGGCCGCCGCCGCGTCACCGCTCTCGCCGGCGGCCTGCCATGCCGCGATCGTCCCGTCGAACGGTTCGGCCTCGCTCACGGCGTCCACCTAGCCTCTCGCGTCGCGATCGTCGGGTGGCTGATTCCGACCCCAGAGTGTGTGCTGGCCATCGATGCCAAAGCGTCCTCATGTAAAGCCGCGAGTCGCGGACGATCGCCAGCCCTGCCGACGCCCTACTTTGCCGAGATGAGGTGCGACACGAGGTCGCACGTGTTGAGTGAGTACGTCGATTGGAGGTCGGGTGTAGATGCCCGAGACGTAGCTCCCGGTCAGTGTCCGAGACCGGTCCCCGCCCTGACGTGCGTGGCTAGTAATGGCTGGGTGCGAAGCTCAGGGGAAAGCCCAAGGACTCCCGCACCGACTGGGAGTCACAGGTGAGGGGAAGGCCGAAAGGGTGAATATGGTGAACCCTCGTTGATGCCTCGTCACGGCAATTCCCCGGGTCGGACATGTGGTGCCGGGGAGATAAAGAGGCTAGCCGCTGAGAGTCGGCAGACGACGACCGAGGACTCATCTACGGTCGTGTGGATACCGTCGCCTCCGGGGTCAAGAGGGCACCCGACCCGGCCGTGTCTCACGCGTGTGGAACGTGGAAACCCCGGCACGGTCCACGACGTCCTCGGATGTCGTGGTAAGCCGACCGTGAGGAGAGCCCAACTCCGTGGCGGGAACAGGACGCCCAAGAAGCGAACGCCGGCAGGCTGAAAGGCAACGGGAAAGCGGGAACGTTTAGACCGGTCCTCCTACCGGTCGTTGTCGTATAACCGGCCGGATACCGGACCTTGTGCCCGGCTGCGAAAGCAGGCTGACGTGTGGCGGGTGAGCCTTTGACGACGACGCACCGCAACCACCCGAACCGAAGGACAAGTTAGACGCGATGACGGCTTTAGCTTTCGATGTTGCGATGGCGGCCCTCGGAGTGAACGGACCTGAGGACGTATCTCCACAGTGGGACACCGTCGCCTGGCGGCGCCACGAGGAGAACGTACGGCGGCTACGGGGCAGGATCTTCAAGGCGACGAAGGAAGGCGACTGGCCCAGGGTCAGGAACCTGCAGAAGCACACCTGAAATCGCCCAAGCGGCTTGCTTGAGCCGTGTGCCGCGACGAGTGGCACGCACGGTTCTGAGGGGGGCGGGACGCAGCAATGCGTCCCGCCTACCCGACTGCGTTGTTCGTCGCTCCGATCGTGTAGGGCGCCCGAGAACTCGTGACCGTCACCACCCGCCAGCCGGCTACCATCCTGGCAATGGCGGAGTTCGTGCACATCACCGTGGCGCAGTCGGCTCGACGCATCGAGCGCTCGGGAATCGCCGCGCGTAGCCACGGGTGGGCCGGCGGACGGGGCGTGTACTGCATGCCGATGCTGCCGTCGTTCACTCTCACCTACCAGTGGGTTCGTGAGCTGCGGCGCTGGCACTCGGGCGTGCTGGTAGGGGTGCACCTGCGGCTGCCCGACGACGAGCCGGTGACCGTCGGGCGCTACGGTGCCCCACCGCGCGACGCCACCGCAGCACGAGCGGTCGCGGCGGTGCGTGAGCTCGACGATCCGCGCGGCTACGAGGTGTTCGTGCCCCGCGCGATCACGAGCGCCGAGGTACGACGGATCCGTAACGTTCCGCAGGGAGTCGGTTGGCGGTACTTGCCGGCAGCCCACGGCCGGCGGCCCTGCCCGTGTCCATCCTGTCTCCCGCGCGGGGGGTACAAGGTGGCCAAGTTGCGCCGCCGCTTCCCTTACGACGAGCCACCCAAGCCGAAGCTTGAGCTGATGATGCGGTTGCGGACGGCGAGCACCGCCGACGAGATCATCGACGTGCTCTGCGAGCTGGGCCAAGGCCGGCGCGGCGGCGCCGAGGAGTTGGCATACCTGGCCGATCATCCCGATCCGGACGTACGCGACACCCTGGTAAGCGTCCTGCGGGTTTACCGCGGTCGCGAAGCGCGGCGGCTACGCGAGCGGTTGCAGCTCAGCGATCCAACAGCGTCGGGTGCGGACAACTGCTGATCGACACCATCGACTCGGCCGGCACCCGTCGTTGCCGACACTGTGGGCTCCTCGGTGTAGGTCATACGGATCTGCCGCCGACCCGGTCTCGCCGTGCGTCACGAGGGGCCGGGGAGCGGGCGCGTGATCCTGCCGAGGTGAGTGCGTTCAGTAGGCGGTGGCAATCGACGGTCTGAGAAACTCTCGGGCGTGGCGGTAACGCAACAATTGGCACGACTCTCGCCCGACCAGCTTGCCGTGTGCCGCGGCTTGGTGGAGGAGTTGGACAAGCTCTGTTCGTTTGAGCTGCTGCCCTCATCGGACTACCTGGACCTCGATTGGGCGCCGGCGCCGCTCGTCGGCGTCTTCGAACTAGCGCAGGTCAGTACGCCGATCCTCGTAGCGCTGCGGCGCGGGCTCGGCGGCGACGTGGAGATCAATCCTGCCTACCGCAGCCGCCAGGACACGGTGTGGGAGCACCCCGTGGCGGCGCTTGAACCGGACATCGTCGCTGAGGTTGCCAGGCTGCTTGGGCAGGTTGAGACGGACGCCGTGCTGGCCGTCCTTCCTGAAGATGCAACGGCGGCGCTACTGACCATCGACATGCGCGAGTTCGATGGGCACCCGGGGCCGTACCTGCACCGGCATTTCGCCGCGCTGCGCGACTCCTACGCACATGCGGCGCGGCGGCGGCTTGCCGTTGCCGTCTGGTGGGACTGAGTCGCATGGAATCGGTCGCGCATACTCAACTGCCGCTGTCCGCGCGTTGGCCCGGCCGGCGCAGTGCGCTGTCGTGCCGATGTGCGGATGTTCATCTACCTCCTCAGTCGAAGCTCGGTGGCCGATCGTTGAGAATCCGCTGGAACAGATGGGAGTCCTGCCATCTACCGTTGATGTGCAGGTATTTGCGCGCCGTTCCCCACTGTTCAAACCCATTTTTGGCCAGCACCCGCTGAGAGGCGAGGTTCAACGGGCTCGTGCTTGCTTCGATCCGGTGTAGACCAAGCTCCTCGTCGGCGATCCGGCAAAGCGCTGCGACAGCGGCGCTCGCGAGGCCTCGCCCGACCTCGGCGGGTTCCACCCAGTACCCGAGACTTGCGCTGCAGAAAGGACCGAACACGATCGTGTTGAGCGTTGCGCACCCCAGCACCCGACCGTCACGCAGCATCGCGCAGGCCAGTAGCCTGCCCTCCTTCTGCTGCTGCATCATCGTGTCGAGCCGACTCTGCTGACCTGCAAGCGTCCAAAACGAGTCGGGTCGCACCGGATCGAAGGGACGCAGATGCTCACGACTGCGGATGTACGCGTCGAGCAGCGCAGGCGCGTCGCCGAAATCCAATGGGCGCAATATTACGCCTCCCGGAAGGGAGGTGGGACCGATCATCGTGACAGTGTAAAAGGCTACCGGCAGCGAGCAACATCCGCACCTGCCGCGATCCGCGCGTTACGGAGTGTCTTGTCAAGCGAATGGAGCCGACGTCCGGACTTGCCGATGAGCGCGCGAACCTGCTGCCACATCAAGGTTCCGCGTGGGCGAGACGGATCGGGCTGGGTAGCAAGGGTTACCACACGTAGGGGATGAGCCGGGCGCGGCCCGCTGCAAACTCTCGGTAGCGGTCGCCCAGTGCCGCACTCAGGGCGCGCTCCTCGATCCGAAGGCGATAGATCAGGGCGATCAGCACCAAGCCGGCCGCGCCCACGGCGCTGACCCAATTTCCCAACATCAGGCCGCCTCCCGCGATGGCGAGCAGTAGGCCGGTGTAGCTCGGGTGTCGCAGAACCCTGTATGGACCCCGTTCCACAACCGGCTGGTCCTCACTGGTCTTCAGCACCACGGTGAAGTAGTTCCCCAGGCTCGCAAAAGACCACCAGCGCAGCAGCAGGCCGAGCCACCCGATCACCACGCCAAGCGCGAACAGCCACACACCACCGGCGATCACGGCGCCCGGGGCGACAGCTCGACCGACGGGCAACAGCAGGATCGCACTGAAGAACATCGCTCTGAACACAATCTCCGCGCGCACACTGACGCCCGTCGCGCCGCGGCGTACGCGGAGCGCCTGTGAGAGTTCGCCCGCAGAGAAGGCGCCGACGCTGACGAAAAAGACGATACGCGCCAAGTGCGAGACCTCTTCATACGGCACGGGCACGCCGCGAGTATCACCGAACCAGGTCGCGGTATACAACCGCAACGCCCAGAGAAAGCCACCCCACAACGCACTCTCATAGCCGAGATGAGTGTGTACGGCGCTTAACTACCTCGCCATGCTTAAAGTCCCGCAAGAACTCGGCTTCGGCCCCGGTACGACCTGCTGGCGGCGGTTGAAACGCTGGATTGATGCCGGCGTGTTCGACCAACTCCACCAGATCCTGCCCGAGCGGTTGAACACAGGGAACCGGATCGACTGGTCGCGCGCGGCGATGGACGGCAATCACATCGACGCCAAAAAGGGGTCTCGGGACAGGCCCGTCGCCGGTCAACCGCGCAAGCCCGGTTCCCAAACACCATCTGATCTGTGACGGCAACGGCACCCCGATCTACGTGCTGACCAGCGCGCCAACATCCCCCGACTTCAGCCGCGCCCTCGAGCTGCTCGACGGCTACCCGCCTATTGCCGGCCGTCGGGGCTGGCCACGGCAGCGTTTCGACGTGCTGCTGGCCGAGCCAGGCGCGTCTGGCCCAGGACGCTCAAGGCCTGCGATCGGTGCACGTGGTCTTTTCACCGCGCCCGAGGCCGAGGAGGTGCTGCGGTTCGCTGACCGGGCAGTTCGCGTGGGCCTCGTCCGGGCTCTACTCGGCCTCGAAGGCGGCCGTCGAGCTGCTCAGCGAGGCGCTCGCCGCGGAAGTGGCCCGGCCGGCGTGCGGGTGACGATCGTCGAACCCGGCACGTTCGCGACCGACTTCGCCAGCACCGCCCACGTCGTCGCGCCCGACGAGGTCTACGCGCCGACCGTGGGCGAGTTTCTCACCGGGTTCGCCGCGCTCCCGCCGTCCGCGTTCGGGGATTCGCCGACGTGGCCGACGCGATCGTCGCGGTCGCCGGCATGGCGGAGCCGCCGCTGCGCCTGGCCGTCGGGGCCGACGCGATCGACGGCATCCGGGCCGCACTCGAATCCCGGCCGGCCGCGCTGGAGAAGTCAGCCCAGCGCGGCCGCCTTGCGCAGCAGCACTGAGCGTTCGAGCTGGTTGGCGCACAGCCGGGCCGCCAGCTCCAGCTCGGCGCGCGCCTCAGGTCGCCGACCGAGGCGGGCCAGCAGCTCACCGCGTACGGTCGGAACCAAATGCGAACCGGGGAGCCGGTCCAAGGCGATCAGCTCGTCCACCATGGCCAGGGCTTGCGCCGGACCCGAGGCCATGGCCACGGCGACGGCCCGGTTGAGCTCGACCACCGGCGAGGGCGCGACCCGGCCGAGCGCCTCGTAGAGCACCACGATCCGGTCCCAGTCGGTCGCCTCCACCGACGGCGCCGACGCGTGGGCGGCGGCGATCGCAGCCTGCAGGCCGTAGGGGCCGAGCCCGCGAGCCGATGCCTTGGCCAGCGCGGCCAGCCCACGGCGGACCGCCGAGAAGTCCCACCGCCGCCGGTCCTGGTCCGCCAGCAGGATCGGCGAACCATCCGGGCCGGTCCGGGCCGGGAAGCGCGCGGCCGTCAGCTCGCACAGCGCGAGCAAACCGTGCACCTCCGGCTCGTCCGGCTGCAGCGCGGCCAGCGTGCGGGCCAGCCGGATCGCCTCGTACGCGACGCCGGGGCGTAGCAGCCGGTCGCCCGACGTGGCCGTCGACCCCTCGGTGAAGATCACGTAGACGACGCTGAGCACGCCGCCCAGCCGTTCCCGGCGCTCACCGGCCGGCGGCAGCTCGAACGGCACCCCGGCCGCCGCGATCGTCTTCTTCGCCCGGGTGATGCGGGCCTGCACGGTCGGCACGGGTACCAGGAACGCGCGGGCGATCTGTTCGGTGGACAGGCCGCCGACCACGCGCAGGGTCAGCGCCACCCGGGCCTCGGGGGAGAGCACCGGGTGGCAGCTGACGAACATCAGCGCCAGGATGTCGTCGTCGATCCGGTCGGGGTCGATGTCCTCGTCGACCACCGGGTCAGCCGCCAGCAGGGCGTATCGGTCCTGCAGGGCAGTCCGGCGGCGGATCGCGTCGATCGCCCGCCGCCGGGCCGTGGCCATCAGCCAGCCGGCCGGATTGGCCGGAGAGGTGAGCGGCCACGACACCAGCGCCTCGGCCACCGCCTCCTGGGCGGCATCCTCGGCCAGCCCGAAATCGCCGGTGAACCGGGTCAGCGCGGCGACGATCCGCGCCGACTCGATCCGCCAGACGGCCTCGACGTCGGCCGTACCCATCAGATCCGGCCGGTGCTCTCGCTCCCAGCCCGTTCCTCGACGGACCCCTCGTTGTCCTGCGGCATCTCGTCGTCCCCGGCCACCCGCCGGATCTCGATCTTGGACCCAGTGACCGACGGGACCCGCTTGGCCCACTCCACCGCCTCCTGCTTCGAGGCGACATCGAGCAGGAAGTAGCCCCCGAACAGTTCCTTGGTCTCTCCGTACGGCCCGTCCGTGACCACCGGGGCCTCGCCGCTGAAGTCGACCACGACGCCCTGGCCCGCATCGTCCAGCCCTTCGGCCGCGACGAACACGCCGGCCTTGACCAGCTCCTCGATGTAGTGGTAGGTCGTGGCCGCCAGCTCTTCGAACCCGGCCATCAGGGCCGCGTTCGACTCATCGGTGCCCCGCATGATCAGCATGTACTTCGGCATCGCGTTCTCCTCGTCCGGCGGGGCCGCCTCTCGGCCCTCGCACTCGCACCCACACGTCGAACGAGCGGCCCGCGGATCGACACGGCCCCGGAGAAATCTCTCGCCGCGACGCAGCCGAATCCGTCCGACCCGCGTTGCGCCCGTCAGACCTGGCCCTGAGCGATGGCTGACGCGGACGCCATGCTGATCAGAAAGCTTATCGTCGCAGCAACCTGAGCACGGTGCTGAGCAGGGCGAGGGGTGCGCCGCCACCAGGCATCCGGTAGCGGCGCACCCTCGATCGACGGCCGGACCGCTAAGGAATGAGACTCTTGGCCATGATGTGCTCCCGACGCAGGCCGTCGGGCATGAGATCGCCGGGCTCACCCGTGTCACGGAAGCCGTTGCGCTGGTAGAGCGCCCAGGCGTTCTTGTTGCCCTCCACCACGGCCAGCCGCAGCGTCCCCGCGCCCACCTGCCGGGCCCACTGCTCGACCGCCCGCACGAGGTGGTCGCCCACGCTCCGGCCCCGGCCTACCGGCGCCACGTACATCGAGATCAGCTCGACGACGCCGTCCAGATCGGTCGGCACCCCGCTGGCCATCCCGACGGGCTGCCCGTCGAGCATCGCCACTGCATTGTACGAGCCGGGGATGGCCAGCCGACCGCGCCAGCGTTCCTCACGGTCGCCGTCGCCCTGCCAGTCCGCCAGTTGGGAGCCGAAGGCGTACGCCGCTTCTACCAATGCGGCGAGCCGCAGCTCCCTCCAGATCTTCCAATCGCCCTCGTCGAGCACACGGGTTTCGATCACACCACGAAGGCTGCCGCAGGCGTGGGGACCAGGCAAGCCAGTTCCCGCGGTAGCCGGCCCGACTACGGCACCGTCACCACGACGCCCGGCCCGGCCACGTCGACCGGCCCGCCGTACGCCTGCCGGGCGGCCGCGACAGCGGCCTGCGGATCGGTGCCGGGCCACAGATGGGTCAGCAGGAGCCGGCGGACCCGCGCGGTCGCGGCGTACCGGCCGACCTCCAGGGCGCTGGAGAGATTCCCGGCATGCCGGTCCGGGATCACGTCGGCGTAGGTTGCCTCGGCGATCAGCAGGTCGGCGTCCCGGGCCAGCGCGACGAGGTCGGGGCTGGGCCCGGTGTCCCCGGTGTAGCCGAACACCGCATCCCGGGCGGCGAACCGGGCCCCGGCGTTCGGCAACCAGTGCGGCAGCGACCAGGTGTCCACGGTGTACGGCCCGACCCCGAAGCGCTCGCCCGGGGCGAACTCGTGAAGCCGGTACGCCCCGGCGATCAGGCCCGGCTCGTCGATCGCGAGTAGCCGCTCCAGGCTGCCGGCAGGGGCGTACACCGGCAGCGGCGGACCGTTCCGGTCGGCGAGCACCCGGGCCCGCAGCAACGGCTGGAGGTCAGCGCAGTGGTCGGGGTGGCCGTGGCTGACGTACACGGCGTCCACCTCGGCCGCCGGCACCCGGGCGAGCAGCGGTTGCAGGGTCGCGTAACCGGGGTCGACCAGCAACCGGAACCCCTCGTGCTCCACCAGGAAGCCGGAACACGCCTGCCGTTCGGTAGGCCACGCGCCGAGCCCGCCGAGAACGGTGATCCGCATGGGGTCGACCCTAAACGGTGCCCACAGCCCGGCACCGGCCGACGGCCGCCGGGCCTGGCGCGCGGCCGGGCAGCCCGCCGGCACGGCGGAGCCCCCTGGTGGCGCGTGGGTCGGCACCACCGCGCGACCCGCCCCCGCCAGGCCGGTTCAGACGAACAGCAGCCCGGCCACCCAGAGGACCGCGATCACCAGGCCGGCCCCGAACTCCACGAGCATCGACAGCCCGGCCGCCTTCAGCGCCTGCATCGTCGCCGGCCAGGCGAGCTGGTTGCTGCCCAGCCGCAGCCGTTCCGCGCCCCACACCCCGGCCACGAAGCCGATCACCAAGCCGACCACCGGAATGACGAAGAAGCCGACCAGCCCCAGCAGTCCCCCGGCCAACATGGACGACGTGGGCACGCCGGTCCGCTTCAGGTTCCGCCCGGGCCAGAGGTACTTGACCACCGTGCCGCCAGCGGCGACCACGGTGGCGGCGGCGAGCACCGCCCAGCGGCCGGGCCCGGCAGCCCCGAAGAGCGCCCAGACCAGCACCCCGCCCCAGCAGAGCGGCAGGGCCGGCAGCCCGGGCACCACCACCCCGGCCAGCCCGGCCAGGATGGCCAGCGCGGCCACCACCGAGACCACCGCCTGCGTGTCGGTGAGACTCACGGCATCTCCTCAGCTCGCGACTGCGGGGCTCGCAAAACCGGCTCACTCCTCGCGCTCACGGCATCTCCTCAGCTCGCGACTGCGGGGCTCGCAATACCGGCTCACTCCTCGCGCTCACGGCAACTCCCCGCCGGCGAGCCGGGCGCGGATCCGCTCCGCCGGCACCGGCGCGCCGAACCAGCGCCCCTGCCCGGTGTCGCAGCGCAGCGCCCGCAGCCGTTCGGCCTGCACCTCGGTCTCCACCGCCTCGGCGGTGACCCAGAGCTCCAGCGCGTGCGCCAGCCGGACCAGCGCGTCGACGATCCGCTCGTCCCGGTGGTCGGCCGCGGCATCCGCCCCGTCGGCCCGGATCCCCTCGACGAAGGGGCCGGCCAGCTTCAGGCAGTGGATCGGCAACCGGCGCAGGTACGCCAGGTTCGAGTACCCGGTGCCGAAGTCGTCGATGGCCAGCCGGACGCCCAGGTCGGCCAGTTCGCGCAACGACCGCAGCGGCTCCCCGGCGGCGCCCATCACGGCGCTCTCGGTCAACTCCAGCTGCAGCAGCTCCGCCGGGAGCCCGGTCCGGGTCAACGCCTCGGCCACCGTGTCCACGATCGCCGGGTCGTCGGCCTGCCGGGCGGCCAGGTTGACGCTGACCACCAGCCGCGCGTCCGGGTACGCCCGCCGCCACCCCTCGGCGTCCCGGCACGCCTGCCGGAGCACCCAGGCGCCGAGCCGGACGATCAGCCCGGTCTCCTCGGCCAGCCCGATGAACCGGTCCGGCCCGATCAACCCCAGGTCCGGGTGCTGCCAGCGGACCAGCGCCTCCACCGCGAGCATCGTGCCGTCGAGCAGCGACACGATGGGCTGGTAGTGCAGCACGAACTCGCCCCGGTCCAGCGCGACCGGCAGGCCGGCGGCCAGGGCGGAGCGGGCGATGTCGGCGGCGCTGCGCTCCGGGTCGTAGACCGCCCACCGGCCCCGCCCCTCCGCCTTCGCCCAGTAGAGGGTGATGTCCGCGGCCTTCATCAGCTCCGAGACGCTGGTCTCCGCGGCCGGGCACTCCACGATGCCGATGCTGGCCGAGACCGCGAGCTGCTGGTCGCCGACGTGCACCGGGGCGGAGACCGCGGCCAGGGCCAGCTCGGCCACCTCCACCGCGTCGTCGAGGCCGCCGCCGGAGTCCATCAGGATGACGAACTCGTCGCCGCCCATCCGGGCGACCAGGTGGCCGCGCCCGGCGACGCAGTCGGCGAGTCGCCGGCTGATCACGATCAGCAGCAGGTCGCCGAGGTCGTGGCCGAGGCTGTCGTTGATCGCCTTGAAGCCGTCCAGGTCGAGGAAGCAGATGCCGACCCGCTGCTCCTCGCCGGCGGTGTCGAAGACCCTGCTCAGCGTCTCGAAGAAGAGCGTCCGGTTGGGCAGGCCGGTGAGCGGGTCGTGCAGCGCCTGGAAGCGGAGCCGCTGCTGGAGCTCGTACCGCTCGGTGATGTCCTCGATCATCGCGACGGTGAACCGGGGCCGGCCGTCGTCGTACCGGATCAGTGAGACCGCGAGGTCGGTCCAGACGATGCTGCCGTCCTTGCGGTGGTAGCGCTTCTCCACCCGGGCGCTGTCGTGCTTGCCGTCGACCAGCTCCGGGTACAGCTCCCACATGCCGGCGGCGTCGTCGGCGGGGAAGAGCGAGTCGACGGTGATCTCGCGCAGTTCCTCGATGGTGTAGCCGAGCATGTCGGCGAAGGAGCGGTTGACGTCGATGATCCGGCCGTCGATGCCGGCGATGCCGATCCCGATCGCCGCCCCGGTGAACACCGCGCGGAACCGGGCCTCGCTGTCCCGCAGCGCCTGCTCGACCGCGTCCCGGGCCTGCCAGGCCGAGCGGGCGATCCGCTCCTGCTGGCTGAAGGTGCGATCGCGCAGCGCCCGGGCGAAGCCGGCGGCCAGCCCGCCCCGCAACGCCGCCACCCGCTCCCGCGCCTCGGGCCGGTCCGCCCGGGCGGGCAGCACGCGGGCCAGGAACTGGTCACCGAGCGCGCGCACCGACCAGTCGAGCACGCCGGCCTCGGTGAGGTGGGCCTCCACCAGCGCCCGCCCGACGTCCTCCGCCGCCTGCGCGGAGAACGTCGGGGCGAGAAGGGCCTGGGCCAGCCGTACGGTGTGCACGAGCAGCAGCCGTTCGGTCTCGGTCGCGCTCAGCGGCACGAACCCGAGCCGGCGGACCGCCCGAACCCACTCGGCGGCGTACGCCTGGGCACCCGGCCGGCTGAAGTCCTCCCCGCCGGGCACCGGCGCGGCGTCCATGTCGGCTCAGCCGGCGGGCTGGTCGTGCCGGGCGACGCCGCCGAAGGCACCGAACCGCTCGGGGTGTTCGTCCACGTCGGACGGTAAGTCCGGGCGCCACAGCGGCATGTGCACCACGCCCGGTTCGAGGATCGTCCAGTCGCCGAACAAGGAGCTGATCTCGGCGCGCGAACGGAGCGTGATCTCGGTGGCGGTACGCGCCGCCAGCCGCTGCGCGTCGAGCATCTCCTGCGGCTGGTCCTCGAAGGTGGAGTGCGAGACGACCAGGTGGCTGCCGGGCGCGGCGGCGGCCCGCAGGGTGGCCAGGATGTCCCCGGGGCGGTCGGCGTCCGGGATGAAGTGCACCACCCCGGCGAGCAGGATGCCGACCGGCCGGCCGAAGTCGATCAGGCCCGACTCGCGGGCCTCGGCGAAGATCCGCTCCGGCTCGCGCAGGTCGGCGTGGAGGACGGCGGTGAGGTCGTTGCCGGCGAGCAGCTCGCGGCTGTGCGCCACGGCGACCGGGTCGATGTCGACGTAGACGATCCGTGCCTTGGGGTTCGCCGCCTGGGCGACCTCGTGCACGTTGCCGACGGTCGGGATGCCGGAGCCGATGTCGAGGAACTGGTCGATCCCGGCGTCGAGCAGCGCCCGGACGGCCCGGCGCAGGAAATCCCGGCCCGAGCGCATGGTGGCCGCCAGGTTCGGGGTCATGCTGGCGATCTGCTCGGCGAGCTGCCGGTCGATCTCGAAGTTGTGCGCGCCGCCGAGGAAGTAGTCGTAGACCCGGGACGCGCTCGGGCGGCTCAGGTCGATCTCGGCGGGAAGTCCGTCCGGCATCTGCATCACGTCGCCCCAGTTCGTCGCCGCGGCGCGGGAGGCGGTGGTGTCCGGGCGCGCGGAAGCGACACCGGCCGACCCGCGGATCGTGTGGTGCTGACCACTCTAGGCGCGTCCGCCAACCGACGGGAGATCGGCTTTTCGACACAGGCGGGCGGTGGTCCGCCACCGGCGAGGCGGCGGCGGACCCTCGTCAGGCGGCGGACTCCAGCAGCAGCGAGATGCCCTGCCCCACGCCGACGCACATGGTCGCGAGGGCCCGCCGGCCGCCCCGGCGGCGCAGCTCCAGCGCGGCGGTGAGCGCCAGCCGGGCGCCGCTGGCCCCCAGCGGGTGGCCGAGGGCGATCGCGCCGCCGTTCGGGTTGACGTGCTCGGCGTCCTCCGGCAGGCCCAGCTCGCGCAGCACGGCGACGGACTGGGCGGCGAACGCCTCGTTCAGCTCGATCACGTCGATGTCGGCGAGCCCGAGGCCGCGCCGGTCGAGCAGCTTGCGGGTGGCCGGCACCGGCCCCATCCCCATGATCCGCGGCGGCACGCCGGCCGCGGCGGCGCCGCCGATCCGGGCGAGCGGGGTGAGGCCGTACCGGGACACGGCGGCCTCGGAGGCGACCAACAGGGCGACCGCGCCGTCGTTGACGCCGGAGGAGTTGCCCGCGGTGACCGTGCCGCCCTCGCGGAACGGGGTGGGCAGCGCGGCGAGCTTCTCCAGCGACGTCTCCCGCGGGTGCTCGTCGACCTCGACCAGCTTCGTCTCGCGGCGCCCGGCCGGCACGGTCACCGGCACGATCTCCTCGGCGAACCGGCCGTCGGCCTGCGCCTTGGCGGCCCGCTGCTGCGAGCGGTACGCGAACCCGTCCTGGGCGGCCCGGTCGACGCCGTGCTCGGCGGCGACATTTTCCGCCGTCTCCGGCATCGAGTCGATGCCCCACCGCTGCGTCATCAGCGGGTTGACCAGCCGCCAGCCGATGGTGGTGTCGTAGACCTCGGCGGTGCGGGAGAACGGCGTGGTCGCCTTCGGCATCACGAAGGGCGCCCGGCTCATGCTCTCCACTCCGCCGGCGACCACCAGGTCGGCCTCCCCGGCCACGATGGACCGGGCGGCGGTGGCCAGGGCGTCCAGGCCGGAGCCGCAGAGCCGGTTGACCGTGCTGCCCGGGACCTCCTCGGGCAGGCCGCCGAGGAGCGCCGCCATCCGGGCCACGTTGGGGTTGTCCTCGCCGGCCTGGTTGGCGCAGCCGAGGAGCACGTCGTCGGTGCGGGCCCAGTCCACCGACGGGTGCCGGGCGACCAGCTCCCGGATCACGTGGGCGGCGAGGTCGTCGGGGCGTACCCCGGCGAGGGCGCCGGCGTACCGGCCGATCGGGGTGCGAACTCCGGCCACGAGGTATGCCACGGTCATCGGCGTCTGTCCTTCGGGGGTGGGAAGGGCGGGGGCGGCGTCCACCGGGTCACGGGGACGCCTGGCGCCAGGATATCCACGCCCGGAGCGGATAGGTTGACGGCATGGCCCGGGCCCAGTTCAGCGCAGAGACCGCCGGCACCGGCGAGTTCGTCCGCCAGCCCAACCGGTTCACCGGTCGGGTCACCCCGCACTCGACGTCACCGCCCGGCGGCGGGCCGGACGAGCAGGACCGGTGGCCGCTGGAGGCCGGCCGGTACCGGCTGATCTGGTGCCGGGCCTGCCCCTGGGCGCACCGGGCCCGGATCGTGCGGCGCCTGCTCGGGCTGGCGGACGTCATCTCGCTGGGCACGGTCGACCCGATCCGGGACGAGCGGGGCTGGCGGTTCACCCTCGACCAGGACGGCTTCGACCCGGCGCTCGGCATCGGCTTCCTCTCCGAGGCGTACCTGGCCACCGACCCGGACTACAGCGGGCGGGTGACCGTGCCGGCACTGGTCGACACGCTCACCGGGCGGGTGGTCACCAACGACTACCCGCAGCTCACCCTGGACCTCTCCACCGAGTGGCAGCGGTTCCACGCCCCGGACGCGCCGGACCTGTACCCGATCGAGCTGCGCCCGGAGCTGGACGCCCTGATGGCGGAGATCCACCGGGACGTCAACAACGGGGTCTACCGGTGCGGCTTCGCCACCTCGCAGGAGGCGTACGACGAGGCGTACACCGCGCTGTTCGCCCGGCTGGACGCGCTGTCGGAGCGGCTGGCCGGGCGGCGCTACCTGATGGGCGACACGATCACCGAGGCGGACGTGCGGTTCTTCACCACACTGGTCCGCTTCGACGTGGCGTACCACGGGCACTTCAAGTGCAACCGGCAGAAGCTGACCGAGATGCCGGTGCTCTGGGCGTACGCCCGGGACCTGTTCCAGACCCCCGGCTTCGGGGAGACGGTGGACTTCGACCACATCAAGCGGCACTACTACGGCACGCACCGGGAGATCAACCCGACCGGCATCGTGCCGCTCGGCCCGGACCTTTCCGGCTGGACCACGCCGCACGGGCGTGGCTGACCGGGGCCTCGGCCGGGTCGTCGCCGCGTCGGCCGCCGCCGGCTGCACCCTGGCGGGCGCGGTCGCGGTGACGGTCGCCGTGGTCGCCGGTCCCGGTCCGGGCCCCACCGGGTACGTCAGCGAGGCCGGCGTCACCGACAGCGGGTACGCCCCGGCGTACCGGATCGGGATCTTCGCGCTGGCCGCGGCGCTGCTGCTGCTCGCGGTGGCGCTGCCCACGGCGCTGCGGGTGGCCGGGGCGCTGCTCGCGGCCGGCAGCGTCCTCACGCTGCTCTCGGGCGCGGTGGCGTGCAGCGCCGGCTGCCCGCTGCCGCCGTTCGAGACGCCCACCGTGGCCGACCTGGTGCACGGCGGCGCGAGCATCGCGGCGACGGCCTCGGTGGTCTTCGCGATGCTGGCCCTGCTCCGCTCCCCCGCCGCCGACCGGGCGGTCCGCTGGATTGCCGGCCTCGGCGCGGCGCTGGCGCTGCCGTGCTCCGCCGCGATCGCCGTGGCGATGCTGACCGTGGGGCGCGGCGGCCTGGTCGGGGTGCTGGAGCGGCTGCTGCTGACGGTGGCGGCCGGCTGGGGCCTGGCCACCGCCACCGCGCTCGGCCTGGCCCGGCACCCGGTCGTGATCAGCGGAGCATCGGGGCGGGAACCACCGTTGTAAGGGGCGTCACGCCGACCACTCCTTCCAGCTGCGGGTTGGCTGGGAGTAGCGTCGGCAGGCGATGACCAATGTCTGGCACCTCACCGTGCGCCTGTACGTCGACCTCCGACTGCAGGCCAGCGGCGTCTGTCCGGCGCAGCCGCTCTCCTGACGCTGCCCCGTTCGACCCCCAGACCCTTGGACGCATCCTCATGGCTTCCGCCTTGCGCAAGATCCCCTTTTCCGTGCAGATCCTGCTCGGCCTCGTGCTCGGCGTGGCGCTCGGCTTCCTCGCCCGCGCCAACGACCTGAGCTGGCTCGCCAGCACCCTCGACACCGTCGGCGGCCTCTTCATCCAGCTGCTCAAGCTGGCCGTCCCGCCGCTGGTCTTCACCGCCATCGTGGTCAGCGTGGTCAGCCTGCGCGGCGTGGCCAACGCCGCCCGGCTGGCGCTGAAGACGCTGCTCTGGTTCGGCATCACCGCCCTGATCGCGGTGAGCATCGGCATCGGCCTCGGCCTGCTCACCGACCCGGGTCGCGGGGTGACGCTGGACGTGGGCGGCGCCGCGCCGCCGAAGACCACCGGCTCGTGGACCGACTTCCTCAGCGGCATCGTGCCGACCAACCCGGTCGGCGCGTTCGTCGAGGGCAACGTCCTCCAGATCGTCTTCCTCGCCCTGGTGGTCGGCGCCGCCGCGCTGCTGGTCGGCCAGGCCGCCGAGCCGTTCGTCGAGTTCAACCGGTCCGTGCTGAGCATCGTGCAGAAGGCCCTCTGGTGGGTGATCCGGCTCGCCCCGATCGGCACCCTCGGCCTGATCGGCCACGCCGTCGCCTCGTACGGCTGGGACCTGCTCGCCCCGCTCGCCAAGTTCACCACCGCCGTCTACGTCGGCTGCGCGATCGTGCTCTTCGTCGTCTACCCGGTGCTGCTGGTGGTCGCCGGCCGGCTCAACCCGCTACGCTTCTTCGCCGGCGCCTGGCCCGCCATCGAGCTGGCCTTCGTCTCCCGCTCCTCGGTGGGCACCATGCCGGTGACCCAGCGCTCCGTCGAGCGGCTCGGCGTCCCCCGCGAGTACGCCTCCTTCGCCGTGCCGTTCGGCGCCACCACCAAGATGGACGGCTGCGCCGCCATCTACCCGGCCCTGGCCGCGATCTTCGTGGCGCAGGTCTTCGGGGTGCACCTGGGCATCGGCGACTACCTGCTGATCGCCTTCGTCTCGGTGGTCGGCTCGGCCGCCACCGCCGGCCTGACCGGTGCGATCGTGATGCTGACCCTGACCCTGAGCACGCTGGGCCTGCCGCTGGCCGGCGCCGGCCTGCTGCTGGCGATCGACCCGATCCTGGACATGATCCGCACCGCCACCAACGTGGCCGGCCAGGCCCTCGTCCCGACCATCGTGGCCGCCCGCGAGGGCACCCTCGACCGGGCCGCGTACGAGTCGGCCGGCAGGCGTGAGCTGGTCGACGCCGACGAGACGCGGTCCGCCGACGAGCTGGCTCCCGTCCCGGCCTGACATCCACCGATCGGCGAGGAGGGCCCCGTGCCCTCCTCGCCGTCGTGTTCGAGGAGGATCACCGCATGAGTGCCCTGTTCACCCCGCTCGCCCTACGCGGCGTCACCCTGCCCAACCGGGTCGCGATGGCCCCCATGTGCCAGTACAGCGCCGGCCCGGACGGGCTGCCGACCGACTGGCACCAGACCCACCTGGGCTCCCGGGCCGTCGGTGGCGCCGGCCTGATCGTCACCGAGGCCACCGCGGTGGTCCCCGAGGGCCGGATCAGCCCGCAGGACGTCGGCCTCTGGTCCGGCCCGCACGTCGACGCCTGGCGCCCGATCACCGCGTTCATCGCCGCGCAGGGCGCCGTGCCGGCCGTACAGCTCGCGCACGCGGGGTTCAAGGCCGCGACGTACCGGCCGTGGGCCGAGCGACGCGGCGGCGTGCCGGACGCCGAGGGCGGCTGGACGCCGGTCGGCCCGGGCGCCGAGCCGTTCCTGCCCGACTACCGGGAGCCGACCGCCCTGGACGAGGCGGGGATAGCCGGTGTGGTGGCCGCGTTCGCGACCGCTGCCGGCCGGGCGCTGGACGCCGGCTTCGCCGCGGTGGAGATCCACGCCGCGCACGGCTACCTGCTGCACGAGTTCCTCTCCCCGCTGACCAACCACCGTACGGACGGCTACGGCGGCGACCGCGCCGCTCGGATGCGGCTGACCCTGGAGGTGGCCCGGGCGGTCCGCGCCACGGTCGGCGAGTCCGTGCCGGTGCTGACCCGGATCTCGGCGACCGACTGGGTCGACGGCGGCTGGGCCGTGGAGGACAGCGTGGTGCTCGCCGGGGAGCTGGCCGCGGCCGGCGTCGACCTGGTCGACGCCTCCTCCGGCGGCGCCTCGGCGAGGGCGAGCATTCCGGTCGGCCCCGGCTACCAGGTGCCGCTGGCCGCGCGGATCCGCCGCGAGGCGGGCGTGCTCACCGGCGCGGTCGGCCTGATCGTCGAGCCGGCGCAGGCCGAGGAGATCGTCGCCGGTGGCGAGGCCGACCTGGTGCTGCTGGGCCGGGAACTGCTCCGCGACCCGTACTGGCCCCGCCGCGCCGCCGGCAAGCTCACCGCCGAACCCCACTGGCCCCACCAGTACACCCGCGCCTTCTGACCGGGTCGGGCCCGCACAGCCGTTGATCATGCGGGTCAGCCCGCCAGGTGCGACCAGTGGGGTTCCAGGTCGCGCCAGGGGCCCTGGGCCGCCACCGACCCGTCGACCAGCACCACCACGTGGTCGGCCCGGACCAGCGCGGCCCGTTTGGACGTCGACCCGACCACGGTCACCCCGCGGTCGCGCAGCGCCGCCCAGAGCGCCAGCTCGGTCGTGACGTCGAGCGCGGACGACACGTCATCGGCGATCAGCAGCTCGGTACGCGGTGCGAGCGCCCGGGCCAGCGCCAGCCGCTGGAGCTGCCCGCCGGAGAGCCGGGTGCCCTTGTGCCCGATCAGCAGCCCGAGCCCGCCACCGGCCGCGGCCAGGTCGTGCTCCAGCTGCGCCGTGGTCACCGCGTCGGCGGCGTCCACCTCGTGCCCGAGAGCGATGTTGTCGGCGACCGTGCCGGAGAGCACCCGGGGCAGCTGACTGACGTAGCCGACCTGGTTGGGGCGGAGGAACAGCTCCGGCTCGGTGACCGGATCTCCGTTCCAGCGCAGCCCGCCAACGTGGTGCACGATGCCGGCGAGCGCCCGCAGCAGCGAGGACTTGCCGGCGCCGACCGGCCCGACCACGAGCACCAACTGTCCCCGTACGACGGTCAGGTCGACGTCCCGGACGGCGAGGGTGCCGTCGGAGTGCAGCGCCCCGAAGCCGGCGAGGTCGAGCCGGCGCAGCGGGTGCCGCGGCGGCGGTTCGGGCGCCGGCGCGCGGCCGGCGGCCAGGTCGACCCCCGACACCGCCGCCGAGTACTCCCCGATCCCGGTCATCGCCACGGTCCGCCGGGTCCACACCCGCGCCGACGGGTAGTTCGAGACCAGCGACGCGGTGGTCCAGGCGAACCAGCGGGCCGCCCCGAGGGTGGAGACCGCCACCAGGGTGGCACCGGCGGAGAGCCCGCCGGCCAGGTAGACCGCCCACGCGCCGATCGGCAGCAGGCCGCTGACCAGTGACGGGGTGGAGCGCGCCCAGACCTGCATTGAGATCTCCCGGCGCTGCCGGTCGCTGCGGACGGTGTCCAGCGCCGCGAGGTGGTCGAGCACCGGGCGGGTGGCGCCGGCGAGCTTCACCGTACGGGCCGCCGACAGCGAGGAGACCAACGCGGTGGCGAAGGCGGCCCGGGCCTTCACGGTGCCCCCGGCGGTGCGCTCCAACCGCGGCCCGAACAGCGTCGCCGCCAGCCCGGAGACCAGCATCGTCCCGGCGAAGAAGAGCGCCGGCACGACGCTGCCGGTCACCACGGTCATGGTGACCACGATCGCCACCGAGATGAACTGGTCCATCAGGTTGTCGGCGAGCTGCACCACCCGGTCGGTGTCGCCGCCCTGGGCGACCACCTCGGCCGGGGTGTGCCCACTGACCCGGCGCGCCCCGGTCTGCCCGTGCACCAGGCGCAGGCTGATCCGCAGCATCTGCCGGATCCACCACTGCGGGAACCACAGGTTGGTCAGGTAGGGCAGCGGCAGGACGACCAGCAGCGCGGCGACGATGCCGAGCGCCGGGAGCCAGGGGTCGCCCCCGCCGATCACGTCGGCCCAGAGCCACGGCAGCACGGCGCCGTCCAGGCCGAGCAGCGTCAGCACGATGAACAGGGTGACGGAGGCCAGGCCGTACCGCGGGTCGTTGGTGCCCAGCCGCAGGATCTCCCGCATGGTCCGCGCGGGCGGCGCCGGGGGCGGCGGCGGCGGGTCGCTCTTCGGTACGACCACCGGCCGCTCGATCACCACCGGCGCGGCCGGCCCCTCCGGATCGGGATCCCACTCGCCGCCCGGTCCGTCCAGCAGCTCCACGCCGCCCCGGCGTCCCCCGGCCCCGGCGTACGCGCTCGCGTGGCTGGTGGCCAGCAGCTCGGCGAAGCGCGCCGACTCGCGCAGCGGTCCGGCCTCCAGCACCACGCCGTCGGCCATCACCACCACCTCGTCGCAGCGGCGCACCGAGGAGAGCCGGTGGGCGATGACGATGCCGATCCGGTCGGCGAGCAGGCGCTCGGTGGCCTGGCGTACCCGGGTCTCGGTGACCGGGTCGAGCCGGGCGGTGGCCTCGTCGAGGATCACCACGTGCGGGTCGCGGACCAGGATCCGGGCGAACGCCACGAGCTGCTCCTGCCCGGCGGAGAGGACGTGCCCGCCCTCGCCGAGCTTGGTGTCCACGCCGTCGGGCAGTTCGGCGATCCAGCCGGCCAGCCCCAGCTCCGCCAGCGCCCGGGTGGCGTCGTCGAGCAGGTCGGGGTCGAAGAGCGCGACGTTCTCGGCCAGGGTGCCGGCCAGGATCTCGGTCCGCTGCGGCACCACGGCGATCCACCGGCGCAGCGCCTCGACGTCCAGGTCGACCAGGTCGGTGTCGCCGAGGAGGACGGTGCCGCGCGGTACGTCGACGGCCCGGGTGAGCACCTTGGCCAGCGTGGACTTGCCCGATCCGGTCCGCCCGACCAGGGCGTACGACCGGCCGCGGACGAAGCTGAGCCGGATGTCGCGCAGCGCCGGCCCCCGCTCGTCCCCGCCGGACGGGTAGCGGAAGGTGAGCCCACGGACGGTGAGGTCGCCGTCGGCCGGGGCGGCCCCGCCGGCGGGTTCCTGCCGAGCGCCGGAGAGCAGCTGCACCCGGGCCCAGGCGCCGAGCGCGTACTGCAGGTGCGGCACCCAGCGGGCGATGTGCTCGACGGTCGCGCCGAAGGCGAGGGCGAGCAGCCAGATCGCGGTGAGCCGGGCGCCGTCGATCCGGCCGGCGGCCAGCGCCCATGCCCCGCCGAGCACCACGCCGGCGATGCCGATCCGGATGCACCCGGCGGCGAGGGCGGTGACCCGGGCGGACAGCCGGAACACCCGCCCGCCCCGGGCGATCACCTCGGCGGCCCGCCGGGCGTAGAGGCGCAGCACGTACGGCCGGGCCAGGCTGGTCCGGACGTCGTCCTGGCCGTGCACCGCCTCCTCCATCACCGCGGCGAGGTCGGACCAGGCTTCCTCCTCGGCCATCCGGGCGGGGGCGATCCGCGCCGTGGGGCGACGCAGCACCACGCCGAGCAGCGCGGTCAGCACCACCATCCCCAGCCCGGCCGGCCACCAGACGACCAGCGCGCTCGCCGTGGCGAGCAGGCACACCGCCAGCCCCTGGACGAGCCGGACGCCGGTGTTCCGCATCTCGGCGGCGACCTGGTAGACGTCGTTGTCGATCCGGTCGAGCAGCTCGCCGACGGGGGTGGTTTCCAGGGTGGGCAGGTCCTGCCCGAGCGCCACCCGGCAGAGCCGGCGGCGGACGTCGGCGGACCAGTCGGCGGTCAGCCCGGCCATCAGCAGCCCGACGGCGAGGTCGGTGAGGACGGCTACGACCAGCGCCACGGCCAGGACCGCGAACCAGCCCGCCGAGCGGTGCACCAGCACCGGCCCGGCCAGCGCCGAGGCGGCGGCCTGGCCGCCGGCGCCGAGCAGGATCAGCAGGACGACGACCGCCATCCGGCGTGGTGCGGTGGCCCAGAGGTCACGGAGCAGGCGCATGGGACGGGTCCTCCGGACTCGGGTGGGCGGGGCGGTGCCCCCAGCCTGCTCGTATGGCCGCGACCGCTCAACGCATTTACCGCGTCCCGGTCCGTGACGGCGACCGCCGGCGGTCGTCCGCGGTCAGGTCTGGGCGACCCGGCGGACGATGCCGAGCAGCGCCTCCTGCACGTCCTCGAGGGGCCGTTCCGGCTGAAAGACCAGCCAGTCCACGGCCACCACCAGCCCGACGCCGAACAGCGCCGAGCTGGCCGTCCGCACGTCCAGGTCGGCCGGGAGGTCGCCGCTGGCCACCCCGGCCCGGACGGTCTCGGCGATCACCTCGATCGCCTCGCCGCGCAGCAGCCGCAGGGTCTGCTGCCACTCCCGGTTGGTCCGCCACATCTCCGAGAGCAGGAGCTGGGCGAAGGCCCGGTACCGGCGGATGTACTCCAGCTCGGCGCGGACCAGGGCGGCGAGCGCCTCGCGCGGCGGCAGCCCGGCCACCGCGGCCCGGAAGTCGGCGGTGAGCAGGCCGATGCCGTGCCGCAGCAGCTCCTCGAAGAGCACCGCCTTGGACTCGAAGTTGTAGTAGACGGTCCCCTTGGCCACTCCGGCGCGGGCCGCGATGTCGTCCACGGTGGTGGCCGAGAAACCCTGCTCGGCGATGAGCTCCACCGCCGCCACGAAGAGGCGCTGGCGGGTGTCCTCCCGCCGCCGCGACCGTCCGTCCGTCACTCGCCCTCCCCGTCCAGAACCCCGCCACGCGCCGGAGGGCCGGCCCCTGCCGGAGCCCCGCGCCACCGCCGTCCGGCCCATAGCATCCTCACATGGTCAGTTCGGGGTGCAGCTTGGCCGGGGTGAGCCGGCGGGAGCGGCGGGTCGCCCCGATGGTGAGCACCATCGCGCCCGCCCCGAAGGCGGCGAGCACGATCGCCCCGGTGAGCACCGGTCCGGCGGGCCCGCCGTTGATGGTGTGCCGGAGCCCGGCCACCACGTACGTCATCGGCAGCCAGGGGTGGATGGCCTGGAAGAAGCCGGGCGAGGTCTGCACCGGGTAGGTGCCGCCGGACGAGGTGAGCTGGAGCATCAGCAGGGCCAGCGCGGCGAGCCGGCCGGCCGGGCCGAGCGCCGCGCCGAGCAGCTGCATGATCGCGGTGAAGGCGAGCGAGGTCAGCGCCAGCAGCCCGAGGGTCGCCGCCCCGTGCACCGGGTGGAGGCCGAGCACCAGGGTCACCACTGCGAAGAGCACGCCGGCCTGGGCCAGCCCGATCGCCGCGGCGGGCAGCCAGCCGGCGAGCGCGACCCGCCAGCCGGGCGCTCCGGACATCACGTGCCGCCGGTTGACCGGCCGCAGCAGCATGTACGTGATCATCGCGCCGACCCAGAGCGCCAGGGCGAGGAAGTACGGGGCGAAGCCCACGCCGTACGAGCTGGCCGGGTGGTGCGAGTCACGGGTCAGGCCCACCGGGTCGCCGAGGATGTCGGCGCGGTCGTCCGCGTCGTCGTACCCGGGCAGCTTCTTCTCCCCGGCGGCGAGCCCGTCGGCGAGGTCGCCAGCGCCGCCCTCCAGCCTGGTCAGGCCGTCGGCGAGCCGGTCGCTGCCGCTGCTGAGCTGGGCCAGCCCGCCGTCGAGCTGGCGGGCGCCGGTGGCGAGCCGGTACAGCCCGCCGCGGAGCTGGTCGGCGCCGTCGGCGGCGCTGCCGAGGCCGTCGCGCAGCTGGGCGCTGCCGTCGGCGAGCTTGCCGAGGCCGCTGGCGAGCTGGTCGACCTTGGCTCGGGCGGAGGCGACGTCGTCGGCGAGGTGCGGCGCGGCGGCGGCGATCTTCCGGGCGGTCGCGGCGACCTCGGTCATCTGCTTCTTCAACGCGGCCAGGTCGGTCTTGTCGAGGCCGGAGGCGACCGCCCTGGCGGCGGCGACGGCCTGGTTGGCGGCCTGTCGGGCGGCGACCACGGTGGGGTCGTCGGCCAGTTCGGGGTGGGCCGCGACGAGCGCGTCCAGCCGGTCGCGGACCTTCTCCGCCTGGGTGACCGCCTCGTTCGCCTTGGCCGGCAGCGCGTCGATGCCGTCGGCGAGCGCCTGCGCGCCTTCGGCGATGGCGGTGGCGGAGCGCTGGATCCGCTCGGCGTTGTCCCGCAGCACCGGCTCGATGCTGTCGGCGGCGCCGTCCACCTTGGCGGCGACGGCGCGGGTGGCGGTGGCCGCCTGGGCGGTGCCGTCGGCGATCTGCGCGGCGCCGGTCTGCAGTTGGTCGAGCCCGCTGGCGAGCTTCTGCGCGCCCTGGACCGACGTGTCGAGGCCGGCGGAGAGCTGCCCGGCGCCGTCGGCGGAGGTGTCCAGCCCGTCGGCGATCTTCCCGGCACCGTCCTCGGAGGCGCCGAGCCCGTCGTGGATCTTTCCGGCGCCGTCGGCGGCCCGGCCGGTCTCGGCCTTGGCGTCGGTGAACCCGATCAGCATCTTGTCGAAGTACGAGGCGGCGGTGCTCTCCGCGGCGGCGGCCCGGATCTCGCTGAACGCGGAGCGGGCGAGCAGCCCGGAGAGGTAGTTGGTGGCGTCGTCGTTGACCACCTTCAGCTCGCCCCGGCGGGCCGGCTGGTCCGGTTCGGGGCTGGCCGCCAGGGCGGCGGAGAAGTCCGCCGGGATGGAGAAGACCAGGTGGTAGCGACCGCTGCGCAGACCGGCGGCGGCGTCTCCGGAATCCGTGACGGTCCAGCCGAAGACCTTGCGGTGGATCAGCTCGTCGGTGAGGTCCCGGCCGGCGTGCACCTCGGTGCCGTCGCTGGCCTTCGCCGGCCGGTCGGCGTTGACCAGGGCGACCGGGATGCGGTCCAGGTTCCCGTACGGGTCCCAGAAGGCGTAGAGGTAGAGGGCGCCGTAGAGCAGCGGGATGACGGTGAGGATGGCGAGCGCGGCGCGCGGCAGCCGGCCCCGGGTCATCCGGCGCAGCTCGAAGAGTGCGAGACGAACGACACTCATGCGGTCACCTCGGGGGTCTCGTGCTGGGTCGCCGCGCGGGGCGCGACGAGGGCGGCGGGGGTCAGCTCGGTACGCACGGGCAGGGTCGGGTCGCCGACCCGGTGGGTGATCGCGGTGCTGCCCGTCTCGACCGCGCGGGCGCTGGCGACGACCGCGTAGCCCTGGTCGGCGAGGCGGGACAGGGCGGCCCAGATCCAGGCCCGTTCGGGGGCGTCGGATCCGGCGTCCACGTCGTCGGCGACGATCAGGTTGGGGCCGCTGAGGCTGGCCAGCACCAGGCCGAGCACCTGTCGCTGCACGGGGGTGAGGTCGCGGCCGTACACGTCGGGCTCGAGCGGGGTGTCGGTGAAGCCGGCGCCGGCGATGGCGGCGGCGAAGGCGTCCCGCCGGTACGCCCGGCGGGCCCGGACGGCGGCGACCGGCACCAGTTGCCGGCGGCGGCGCGGCACCGGCCCGAGCAGCAGCAGCCGCTCCTGGATGTGCTCGGCCACGGTCAGCGTGGGGTCGGGCTCGTGCACCCCGGCGACCTGGCCGAGCGCGGCGGGGCCGCGCCGGCGCAGCTCCCCCTCGGTGTGCGGGAAGCTGCCGGCCAGGGCGAGCAGCAGGGAGGTGCGTCCGCTGCCGGGTGGCCCGGTCACCGCGTGCAGCTCGCCGGCCCCGGCGGTGAGGTCGACGTCCCGGTACGCCCAGCCCCGGCGGGTTCGCAGCCCCAACCCGCTTGCTTCGACGATCTTCATCGTCCCATCCCGACTTCCTTTGAACTGACTGGTCAGTACAAAAACACGGTCAGCATAACGCCGTACGTCCGGTTCAGCGCAATTCAGGAGAACGTGATCCCGGCCATGCCCGGGTCAGAAGAGCACGGTGGCGAGCGTGCCGACCGGCCGGAAGCCGCAGCGCTCGTAGACCCGCCGGGCCGGCAGGTTGAAGTCGTTGACGTAGAGGCTGACCGTCGGCGCGACCCGGACCAGCGCGTCCCGGACCACCGCCGCCATCGCCGAGGTGGCGATCCCCCGCCCCCGCCACTCCGGCGCCACCCAGACCCCCTGGACCTGGGCGGTCCGCCGGGTCACCACGGCCAGCTCGGCCTTGAAGACCACCGCGCCGTCGACGAACCGGGCGTACGCGCGGCCCGCGCGGACCAGGTCGGCCACCCGTCGCCGGTAGCCCCGCCCGCCGTCCTCGGTCAGCGGCGAGACCCCGACCTCCTCGGTGTACATCGCCACCGCTGCAGGGAAGAGCCGGTCGACCTCGCCGCCATGCACCCGCCGCACCTCCGGGTCGGCCGCCACCGTCGGCAGCGCGTCCGTGGCCAGCAGCGGCTGGTTGGGGCGTACGTCCCGGGCCGGTCCCCACTGCCCGGAGAGGCGGTCCCAGAGTCCCAGCACCGCGTCCGCCCGCCCGACGATCGACGAGCAGATCCGCTCCTCGCTGCCGAGCTGCTCGGCGAAGGCGGCGACCGCCGACTCGGTGGCGAGCACCGGGGTGAGGTTGCCACCCAGCCAGCAGATCGACTCCAGGCTGCGTCGGGCGCCGTAGCCCAGGATCCGGCCGTCGGACCGCCACCAGGCCAGCCCGCGGGCGGCCACCCGCTCGGCCACCTGCGCGCCCGCGAACGGATCGAGATCGAGCAACCGCTCGACCGCGCGGCGCTCCGATTCCCCCAGTTGGCGTACCGGCACCGTCAGCACGGCTACCAGCCTGCCAGATCGGCCAGGGGGCGCGCCGGCCGACCTGATGACCGGGTCAGCCGACCGGGACCGGCGTGAGGTCCGGGCCGAGCCCGGTTCGGGAAGCAGGCGCACGCCGGGCAGCTAGCAAGACGTACGTATGGTTTTCTGCCCACACTCACCATCGTCTTGTCGCCGATGGGTTGCCGATATATCGTCGATGCATCAGCGACACTACGAAGATAAGGAGAGTCCGATGGGATTCCACCACCGGATGCACGCGATGCACGAGGCCCGGATGCGCGGCTTCGGCTTCCCGCCGTTCCCGCCCGGCCCGCCGTTCCCCCCGGGGCCGCACGGTCACGGCGGGCGAGGCGGCCGGGGCGGTCGGGGCCGGGGCCGACGCCCCAACGTCCGGGGCGCCATGCTGGCCCTGCTCACCGAACGGCCGATGCACGGCTACGAGATGATCCAGGAGATCGACTCCCGCACCGGCGGGGCCTGGCGGCCCAGCCCCGGGTCGATCTACCCCACCCTCCAACTGCTGGAGGACGAGGGCGTCATCGCGGCCACCGAGGAGTCCGGCGGCGGCCGCAAACGGTTCACCCTCACCGACCAGGGGCACGCGGAGGCCACCGAGGCGGCGCAGACCCCGCCCTGGGCGGAGTTCGCCGAGAACACGGTCAACAGCTGGCACGACATCCGGGACGCCGGCGCGCAGGCGATGAACGCGCTGCGCCAGGTGATGACGACCGGCACCGACGACCAGCGCGAACGGGCCGCCCAGGTGCTCGACGAGACCCGCCGCAAGCTCTACGCCATCCTCGCCGAGACGGAGTGACGGGCTCACTTTCCCGCCGCGCACCCCGAAAGATCCGCCCTCATTCACGGAAAGAGTGGCTATTCCACGTGGAATAGCCACTCTTTCCGTGAAAGTGCGCCGCACGGCGCGCAGGGGGCGCGGTGCGGCGGGGCGTCAGTGGACGGTGACCCGGGGACCGGGGACCATGTCGCGCAGCTCCTCGGGGAGGTCGGCGCCCATCTCGTCGGCGATCCGGAGCGCCTCCTCGATCAGCGTCTCCACGATCTGCGCCTCGGGGACGGTCTTGACGACCTGCCCCTTGACGAAGATCTGGCCCTTGCCGTTGCCGGAGGCGACGCCGAGGTCGGCCTCGCGGGCCTCCCCCGGGCCGTTCACGACGCAGCCCATCACGGCCACCCGCAGCGGCACCGGCAGCCCCTCCAGGCCGGCGGTGACCTCCTCGGCGAGCTTGTAGACGTCGACCTGGGCCCGGCCGCACGACGGGCAGGAGACGATCTCCAGGCCACGCTCGCGCAGACCGAGCGACTCCAGGATCTGGTTGCCGACCTTGATCTCCTCGACCGGCGGGGCGGAGAGCGAGACCCGGATCGTGTCGCCGATCCCCTCGGCCAGCAGGGCGCCGAAGGCGACCGCCGACTTGATGGTGCCCTGGAACGCCGGGCCGGCCTCGGTGACGCCCAGGTGCAGCGGGTAGTCGCACTGCTCAGCGAGCTGGCGGTACGCCCGGATCATCACCACCGGGTCGTTGTGCTTGACCGAGATCTTGATGTCCCGGAAGCCGTGCTCCTCGAAGAGCGAGCACTCCCACAGCGCCGACTCGACCAGCGCCTCGGCGGTGGCCTTGCCGTACTTGGCGAGCAGCCGCTTGTCCAGCGAGCCGGCGTTGACGCCGATCCGGATCGGCACCCCGGCGTCGCCGGCCGCCTTGGCGATCTCCTTCACCTTGTCGTCGAACTGCCGGATGTTGCCCGGGTTGACCCGGACCGCCGCGCAGCCGGCGTCGATCGCGGCGAAGACGTACTTCGGCTGGAAGTGGATGTCGGCGATCACCGGGATCTGCGACTTGCGGGCGATCGCCGGCAACGCCTCGACGTCGTCCTGCGACGGCACGGCGACCCGGACGATCTGACAGCCGGACGCGGTCAGCTCGGCGATCTGCTGGAGGGTGGCGTTGACGTCGGAGGTCAGGGTGGTGGTCATGGACTGCACCGAGACCGGTGCGCTCCCACCGACCGGTACCGAGCCGACCATGATCTGGCGGCTGGCCCGACGCGGGGCGAGCGGCGGCGGCGGTACGGGGGGCATACCGAGACTGACAGCGGTCACTTCAGGCACTCACCTTGGGAAGAGCGTGATCGGGTTGACGACGTCCGCGGTGACGGTCAGCAGCGTGAACACGCCACCGATCAGGATCACCGCGTACGTGATGGGCATGAGCTTGAGGTAGTCGACGCGACCCGGGTCCGCCCGGCCGATCCGGGCGTAGAGCCAGGACCGGGCCCGCTCGAACCAGGCGATGGCGATGTGGCCCCCGTCCAGCGGGAGCAGCGGCAGCAGGTTGAACACGCCGATGAAGAAGTTCAGTGAGACGAAGAGCATGAAGAACGACCACCAGGCGTCGTTCGCCACGAACTCGCCGCCGAGCCGGCTGGCGCCGACCACGCTGATCGGGGTGTCCACGTCCCGCTCGCCGCCGGTGATGGCGGTCCACAGGGCGGGGACCTTCTGCGGGATCCGCTGCATGGCGTGCGCCGTCTGCACCGCCATGGTGCCGGTGAAGTCGGCGGTGGCGCCGACGGCGCCGGCCGGGCCGTACTCGAGCAGTTGCGGGGTGGTGGGTCGGAGCGCGACGCCCATCGCGGAGACCGCCGAGGTGGCGCCCTTGGGGTTCCCCAGCGGCGGGCGCTGCACCGCGGCGAGGTCGATGGCGGTGGTGGCCGCGGCGCCGTCGCGCACGTAGTCGACGGCGGCCTTGCCGGGCGGCGTGGCGCGGACCACGTCGAGCATGTCGCCCCAGCTGCGCACCGGCTTGCCGTTCACCGCGGTGATCCGGTCGCCGTCGCGGAGCTGGGCCTGCGCGGCCGGGCTGGCCGGGTCGCCGGCCTGGCAGGCGCGGCCGGCGTTCTCCACCACGACGCACGGGGCGAGGGCGACCACCGCCGGCTCGGCGAGGAATTCCTTCTCCGTGGCGGGGAACTTCGGGTTGGGCAGGCCGACGGAGACCGCCATGATCCAGAGCGCGGCCAGGGCCAGCGTGAAGTGGACGATCGATCCCGCGGACATCACGATCGTCCGCTTCCAGACCGGGTACCGCCACATGGCGCGCGGCTCATCGGCCGGGTCGACGTCGTCGTCCTGCGGGGTCATGCCGACGATCTTGCAGAAGCCGCCGAGCGGGATGCCCTTGACGCCGTACTCGGTCTCGCCCCGCTTGAAGGACCAGAGGGTCGGACCGAAGCCGACGAAGTAGCGGGTGACCTTCATCCCGAAGGCTTTCGCGGTGAGCATGTGCCCGGCCTCGTGCAGGCTGACCGAGACGAGGATGAACACCGCGAAGAGCACTACCCCGAGCAGGTTTGCCATCAGGCTCCTTCCACCGACGCCACGATGATCTCCTGGGCGTGCGTACGTGCCCACGACTCGGCGGCGAGCACGTCCTCGACGGTACCTGGTTCGTCGAAGTCGGGAGCGTCCTCCAGCACCCGCTGGAGGGTGTCGACGATGCCGAGGAACGGCAGCCGCCCGGCGACGAACGCGGCGACGCACTCCTCGTTGGCCGCGTTGTAGATCGCCGGCCGGCAGCGCCCCGCCTCGCCGGCCGCCTTGGCCAGCGCCACCGCCGGGAAGGCGGCGTCGTCCAGCGGGAAGAACTCCCAGGTGTGGCTCTTCGTCCAGTCGACCGCGGCGGCCGCCTCCGGCACCCGGTCGGGCCAGCCGAGGCCGAGCGCGATGGGCAGCCGCATGTCCGGCGGGCTGGCCTGGGCGAGGGTCGAGCCGTCGATGAACTCGACCATCGAGTGGATCACCGACTGCGGGTGGACCATCACCTCGATGTCGGCGTACGGCACGTCGAACAGCTCGTGCGCCTCAATCACCTCCAGCGCCTTGTTGACCATGGTCGCGGAGTTGATCGTGACGACCGGCCCCATGTTCCAGGTGGGGTGCGCCAGCGCCTGCGCGGGTGTGATCTCGGTCAACTCGTGGCGGCGTCGGCCACGGAACGGGCCCCCGCTGGCGGTGACCACGAGGCGCCGCACCTCGCCCCGGCTGCCGCCGCGCAGGCACTGCGCCAGCGCCGAGTGCTCCGAGTCGACGGGAACGATCTGCCCCGGCCGCGTCACCGCGGCCTTCACCAGGGGGCCGCCGGCCACCAGCGACTCCTTGTTGGCCAGGGCGAGGGTACGACCGGCGCGCAGCGCGGCGAGGGTCGGCGCCAGCCCGAGCGAGCCGACGACCCCGTTGAGCACGACGTCGGCCGGCCACCCGGCGAGCTCGGTCATCGCGTCCGGCCCGGCCACGATCTTGGGAAGCTTGAAGTCCCCGGTGGCCCAGCCGCGCCGGCTCGCCTCGGCGTAGAAGGCGAGCTGGAGGTCCTGCGCGGCGGACGCCTTGGCCACCCCGACCGCCTCGACCCCGAGTTCCAGGGCCTGCGCGGCGAGCAGCTCGACGTTGCCACCGCCGGCGCCGAGCGCGACCACCCGGAACCGGTCCGGGTTGCGCCGGACGATGTCGATGGCCTGGGTACCGATCGAGCCGGTGGACCCGAGCAGGACGAGGTCACGGGGAGAGGTCACCCGGCCATTCTTCCCCAGGCGTCCTGAACGCCCGCTGGGAGCCTCACTCCCCGCTGTCCGGTTCCTCCACCGGCGGGCCACACCAGCGGGTCACGGCACCCCCTCAAGCGAGCGACCGGGTTGACGGCCGGCCGGGCGAGCGGTTGAGTCGAGGTCCCCTCGTCGCCGACCGGAGGAGCGCGAGAGTAATGCTGGACTGGCCGGACTGCCGCAACGCCCGCGACCTCGGCGGCACCCCCACGAGCGACGGTCGCCGAATCCGCGTCGGCGCCCTGCTGCGGTCGGACGGCCATGACCTGCTCACCGGGCCGGCGGTGCAAGCCGTGCGGGACAGTTCGGTGAGCCGAATCATCGACCTGCGCCGGGCGCGGGAGTGCGAACGGAACCCGAGCCCGTTCGCGCGTGACGCCCCCTACCGGCACTCGCCCCTGCTCAACGAGGTGCTGGACTACGTACCACCGCCCGACTCATACAGCCCGATGCTGGACCACAACCGGCACCGGATCGGCGCGGCCTTTCGGGTCGCGGCCGAGGCGCCACCGGGTGGTGTCGTCGTGCACTGTCACGCCGGCAAAGACCGAACCGGTGTCCTCGTCGCGCTCCTGCTCGCGGTGGCGGGCGTCGCCCCGGACGAGATCGCGGACGATTACGCGGCCACGGACGGCTGCTCGCGGCTGGCGATGCTCAACACCCTCACCCATCTCGATCGGCGGTACGGCGGGGCCACGCCGTACCTGACGGGGACGGGCGTCGAGGCCGGGCTGCTACGGGCGGTGCGGGCCCGGCTCGCGGCGTGAGGAGAAGCGGGGCCCCGCGGATCCGCCGCGACAGCGTGGCGCGCCGGGGAGGCGGTCAGTCGGCGCGCAGCACGAAGGTCTCCAGTTCGGCGCCGCCGTACCAGTCGGTGCGGACGCCGACGTGCGCCATGCCGAGCCGGCGGGCCACCGCCATCGACGCCTCGTTGCCCGCCATCACCACGGCGTGGACCTGCCGGATGCCGGTGGCGAACTCCCGGTCGAGCACCGCCCGGGCCGCCTCGGTGGCGTAGCCGTGCCCCCAGGAGTCGGGGTGCAGGTGCCAGCCGACCTCGATGTCGTCGGTGGGGGTGACGCCGGCGCGGCCCGGCAGCGGCTTGAGCAGCACGCTGCCCGCCGCCCGGCCGGCGGCTCGCGGCTCGATCGCCCAGAGGCCGTACCGGTCGCCGTACGGGGCGTACCGGTCCCGCCAGGACCGGACCCGTTCCGCCGCCTCCGCCGGGTCGGTCATCCGCCCCGATCCGCCGCCCAACCAGCGCATCACCTCGTCGCGGGAGTAGATGTCGTAGATCCGGTCCAGGTCCGCCCGGTCCTCGGTCCAGTCGCGGACCACCAGGCGGTCGGTCGAGACGATCGTCATGCCGGCGGATGGTAATCCGTGCTGGGCCGCCCCAGGGGGAAGGAGGTCCCGATGGGCGAGGGATGGCGGCGGACGAAGCGGGTCACCAGCGCGGCGTCTCGTAGCCGCAGGAACACCTCGTCGTGGGTTGCCGGGCCGAAAAGCACCGCGACGACCTCCCCACGGAGGCCGCGCGGCACTAGGCTGCCCGGGCATGAGCGAAGCGAGTGAGCTGCCGTCCCGCGCCGACGTCGTGATCGTCGGGTCCGGGCACAACGGTCTGGTCTCGGCGATCCTGCTGGCCCGCGCCGGCCTCGACGTGCTGGTGTTGGAGGCGGCCGAGGTGATCGGCGGGGCCACCCGCACCGAGAACCCGTTCCCGAAGGTCCCGGAGCTGCGCCACTCCACCGGGTCGTACCTGCTCGGGCTGATGCCGCCGGAGCTGCTCGCCACGCTCGACGTGCGCATCCCGGTGCTGCGCCGCGACCCGCACTACTTCCTGCCCACCCCGGGCGGCCTCGGCTCGCCGTACCTGCTCTTCGGCAGTGACACCGCGGCCACCCGGCGGCAGCTCGCTGAGTTCTTCTCCCCCGCCGACGTGGCCGCCGACGATGCCCTGCAGGCCGAGCTGGCGGCGCTCCGGGAGGACCTGGCGCCGGCCTGGCTCACCGAGCCGCTGCCGGTGGAGGAGACCGCCGAGCGGTACGTCCGGCCGGCGCTGCGCCAGGTCTTCGTCGACCTGGTCCGCGGCTCGGTCGCCGACTACCTGGCCCGCTTCGACTTCCGCTCCGAGCTGCTGGTCAGTATGTACGCGGTCACCGACGGCCTCTCCGGGCTGAACGCCGGCCCGGACGACCCCGGCACCGGGCACAACTTCCTGGCGCACAACATGTGCCGGCTGCCGGGCGCGGGCGGCACCTGGATGATCGCCGAGGGCGGCATGGGCACCGTCTCGCGGACGTTCGCCGACGCCGCCCGCGCCGCCGGGGCGACGATCCTGACCGGTACGCCGGTCACCGCGATCACCCTGGACGGCGGCGCGGCCAGCGGGGTGGTGCTGGCCGACGGCCGGTCGGTCGCCGCGTCCGTGGTGCTCGGAGCCTGCGACCCGTACCGGCTGATGGAGCTGCTGCCCGACGGCGCGCTGCCGGCGCCGCTCGGCGAGCGGATGGCGGCGAACCGCCGCACCGGCACCACCCTCAAGCTCAACCTGGCGCTGACCGGGCTGCCCCGCTTCTCCTGCCTGCCGGCGGACGCGCCGAGCCCGTTCGGCTCCACCATCCACCTGCTGCCCGGCTCGGCGTCGCTGGTGCGCGCGGGCGGCGAGTCGCCGATGACGGCGCTGCGGGCGATGTGGGCGGACGTGCAGGCGGGGCGGCTGCCGGAGGAGCCGACCATCGAGTGGTACCTGCACACCACCGTCGACCCGTCGCTGTCGGACCCGGCCGGGCACCACTCGTCGGCGCTCTTCGTCCAGTCGGTCCCGTACGAGCTGGCCGGCACCACCTGGGACGAGGCGCTGCCCGGCTACGTGTCGCGCCTGATCGAGATCTGCGAGCGGTACGCCCCCGGCGCCGGCGACCTGATCGCCGACGCGGTGCCGCTCCCCCCGCCCGGCATCGAGGCGCACTTCGGCATCACCGGCGGCCACATCCACCACGTCGACAACACCGTCTCGTTCACCGACCGCATGCCGTACGCCACCGGCGTCGACGGCGTGTACGCCGGCAGCGCCGGCTGCCACCCCGCCGGCAGCGTCATCGGCGCCGCCGGCCACAACGCCGCCCGCCGCATCCTCACCGACCTCAACCGGTGAGGCGTCAAGGAGGGGTCCCTTGTTGCCGCCTCCGCTGGCGCAGGGGCCCCTCCTTGACCCCACCCCCGCCGGCGTCACGTCCGGGCCGTCGACGGCAGGTCGCCGGGGCCGCGGATCAGGTAGAGGCCGACCAGGAGGAGGTACGCGCAGAGGCTGAGGATGGGGTCGATGAAGACGACGGCGAAGGCGATCAGGTAGAGCAGCGGGCCGAGACGGTACCGGCGGGCCACCGCCTTCGCCAGCCGGGGGTCCAGGTCCGGGTGGAGCAGATTGCGTCGACGGGCCCACCACCAGCTCAGGTTGAAGAAGAGTGCCTCACCGAGCACCGTGCCGACGTAGAGCGCGGCGGACAGCTGCTGATCCGCGTCGGTGCCCCGCAGGTGGTCCGAGAGCTGGTTGGCGGTGAACGGGATCGCCGCCACGAAGAGCATCAGCGCCAGATTGAACACCAGCAGCATCTGGTCGACCCGGACCACGTACCGCCACATGTTGTGGTGGGTCAGCCAGATCTGGCCGACGATGGCGAAGGTGATCACGTACGCCAGGTAGGAGCGCCACTCGTGCGCGAGCGCGGCCGCCAGCCCCTTGTCCTTCGGGGTGTCCGGGCCGAACTGGAGCAGTTCCACCGCCATCACGGTCAGCACGATGGCGATCACCGCGTCGCTGAACGCCTCCACCCGGGCGGAATCCCGGGCCATCTCGCTGCTCCGCCGGAACCGGTACCCCGACTCCCTGTCCGCCCCCGTCACGCCGCCCCCGCCCCTGCCGGATGTCCTCTGATCTGATGGTCACCCGGCGGGGGCGGCGTGCGCGGCGAAACCTAACTGGCCGCCCCGCCGGCCGGGGCGGGGGCTTCGGCGTCGGCGCGGTGGGCGCGGATCTTGTGGCCGACGCTGGTCAGGCAGCGGCCACTGGACAGGTCGAACTTCCAGCCGTGCAGCTGGCAGGTGAGCTGGTCGCCCTCGACGATGCCGAACCGGGTCAGGTCCGCCTTCAGGTGCGGGCAGCGCCGCTGCATCACCCAGCCGTCCAGCGTGATGTCCTCGGCGTCGACGGCCCGCTCGTGCTCGTCGTACCAGCCCTCGGCGTACTGGAGGCGCTCCTCGGAGAGGCACTTGAAGAAGGCGTAGACGAACTCGTTGTACTGGCCGATCCGGGCCGCCGAGAAGCGGCAGGACAGGAAGAGCGAGTTGACCCAGTCCACCTCGCCGATGTGCAGCAGGTGCTCGATCAGCGACCGCTCGGTCCGGAACCGGTAACGCACCTTCTCGTCCGCGTACGGCCGGACCTCCTTGCCCGGGAAGTCCACCACGATCGACTCAATCGTCTCCCCGCCTGAGTCGTCAGTCCCCACCAGGTCGAAGCGGACCGGGCCGCCGACTCCCTTGGCCAGGTAGATCGACTCGTCCAGCAGCGGCTCGATCCGGCGCTTCATCTCGCCGAGCACATCCACCTCGGGGTGCCGCCAGGACGCCTTCTCCGCCTCGATGACCGGACGCTTGCGCTCCCGCATCTCCTCCAGGTGGGCGACCTTCTCGGCGAAGAACTCCGCCACCGGCACCGGGTGGGTGGTGGTCGCGCCCTCGGTGGTGACCTCGGAGACGCTGCCCGGCAGCAGCACGATGCCGTTGGTGCCGCCGACCTTCGCGTACTCCTCCAGGAACACCGACTGGTCGGGGAAGATGTTGCCCTCGTCGCCGTGGATGTCGTTGAACTGCCACAGCGCGTCGTCCAGGAAGCACGGCGGCCCGGCGATCGGGAAGACGTGGTCGGCCTTCAGATCGTCGATGTAGCGCCAGGTGCGGTCGAACTGCCGGTCCCGCTTCTGCTTGCCGAACGCGGTCTTCGCCGCCTGCGGCAGCTCGTAGACCATCGGGTACCAGATCGCGCCGGAGAACTGGAGCAGGTGGGCGTGCACGTGACCCAGCTCGGCGAAGACCGTCAGGTCGGTCGGGCGGGCGTCGTTCTGGTTCAGCAGCCGGACCCCGTCGTACTCCACCCAGAGCGAGGAGTCACCGATCGGGCCGTCGGTCGGGCTGGTGAGCGCCTGGATCATGACCTTCAGGCCGCCGGGCAGCTCCACGACCTGCTCGTTCGGCGCCTTCAGGAACTTCGTGAAGCCCAGCTCCCGCAGCTCGTCCTCCATCTCCGAGGTGGGGAACTCGGGGAGCAGGACGGTGGCGTCCTTCGAGACGTGGTCCCGCAGGTGCTTGGCGTCGAAGTGGTCCCGGTGCAGGTGCGAGACGTACAGGTAGTCGACCTGGCCCAGGGTCTCCCAGTCCAGCAGCGAATTGTCCGGGAACGGAAACCAGGAGGCGAAGTAGGCCGGATTGACCCACGGGTCGCACAGGATGCTGCCTGCGGGCGTGTCGATCCGCATGCTGGCATGCCCCGTACCGGTCACTCGCACCGCAGTCCCCCTCAAAAAGACAATCAAGGTGTACGTCAAGACGCTACCGGAGGCAGTGTGGTCGCCGACCCGCGACGCCGCTAGTGCCGTTCCGCCCGGCCGAAGAGGGGCCCAACGGCCCGGACGCTCAGCCCTGGGCCGGTTCCGTCCAGCTCCGCCGCTCCGGGGCGGCGGCCCGCCAGCGCTCCATCAGCGCCGGGATCTCGTCGACCGGGGCGGCCACGTTCACCACCTGCTCGCCCCCGACCACGTGGTCGGCGTTCTGCGACACGTTGCCCTCGCTGCAGCAGGCGCAGATCACCTGCACGCCGCTGGAGGGCTCCGCCGCGTACCCGTGCTCGCCGAAGAGCGCCGCCAGGGCCCGGACGTCCTCGACGTGGGCGGCCACCGTCACCGACGAGGTGGGCAGCTCCGACGCCCGGAACAGCAGCAGCTCGTCGAAGACGGAGTACGTCCGGCCGTCCACCTCCCGCTCCCCGTTCGGCGCCCCGTCGTGCACCACGACCTCGCCGTACCGGCGCCCGGACTCCGGGGTGGGGACGTTCAGCACCTGCGCGCGGGTCGGGCAGAGCCTCCGCGCCCAGACCACCTCGCCGCCGCTCCGGTCCGCGTTCAGCCGGATCGGGGTGACCCCGAAGTCGGCCATGATCTCGCCGTCGCCGTCGGGCACGGTCAGGCCGTAACCCCGCCAGGCGTCCCGGGCGGTGTCCCAGTCCTCCACGATCGTCGCCGCGATGCCCAGGTTCCAGAACGCCGGGTCCTGGCCGCCCCGCTCCGCGCGTGCCGCCGCCTCCCGGCCCAGCTCGTACGCCTTCGCCCAGTTGCGCAGGAACTTGTGGGCCAGCGCCGCGTCGTACCACCAGATCCCGGCCCGGGGATGGTCCGGGTGCCGCCGCGCCAACCGCTCCAGCAGCTCCCCGGCGACCGGCCAGTTCTCCGCTTCCCACGCCTCGTACGCCGTCCGGTGCAGCTCCCGGTCGTCCTCGCGGGTCATGCGGTCCCCCATCCGGTCGGACCCTGCGCCGAGCCGGGCACGGGGCGTGCCAGACTAATCGGAGATCCGATCGCGAGGGAAGGACCGACAGTGGCAGGAAGCGAGCCGGTAACCGCGCCAGATCAGCACAAGCCCGGGCACCGCAAGTCGGGGCAGATCGGCGCGGTGCTCTCTGCGGTGGTGTTGGTGATGATGGCGCTCTGCGGCAACCACGAGGGCAAGGTCGAGGACATCTGGCTGATCGGCATCGCCGCACTGCTGCTGGCCATCGTCATCGGCGACTCGGTGCTGCGCCGCAACGGCCTGCGGTCCTGACCCGGTCGACGTCCGGAACCCGGTAACGCACGAAGGCCCGCCCCTCCTCGGGGCGGGCCTTCGTCGTCGTACAGGCTCAGCGGCCGAAGAGGATGTCCTGCACGTCCTTGAGGGCGGCGTCGACCTCGGCCTCGAAGTAGCCACCGGGCACCAGGCCGAAGCGCAGAGTGTCCAGGTCCTTCGGGTTCACCGGCATCTGGTTGCGGCCCTGCATGCCGCCGAGCAGGCTCTCGAAGAAGCGGTCGACCTGGTCCGGGTCGTACCCGCTGCCGAAGCGGCGCACCTGGAAGCTGCGGCGGATCTGGTCCACCCGGTAGAGCTCGCTCCCGGGCGGGCCGGCCATCGGGGGGCCGACCATCGGCGGGCCACCGACGGGCGGGCCGGCCATCGGCGGACCGGACATCCCGGGGCCCCCGCCCATGCCCTGCTGCGGCAGGGCCGGCGGCCCGGCCGGGCCACGACCGCGCACGTCACGCAGTTCCCGCTCGGACATCCGGATCTCGGCGGTCATGTCGGCCCGGCCGTGCCGGCCGGCCTCGAAGCCGTCGAAGCGCGGCCCCTCCTGGCCGTATCCACCCGGGTCCTGGCCGTATCCGCTGGGGCCCGGGGGCAGGCCGCGCGGCGGTTGGCCACCGTGCCCCATCGGGGCACCCGGACCCGTCGGGCCGGGGCCGCCCGGGCCGCGCGGGGCGTCGTACCCGCCGCGCGGGGCGTCGTACCCGCCGGCGAAGGCGCCGGTCGGCTCGTCGTACCGGCCGTAGCGGTCGGCGGGCGGGCCGGCCTGCGCGGGCATCGCCCGGGGTGGCATGGGCGGCTGCGGTACCGGAGACAGGCCGCGGTCGTCGCGCATCGGCGGGCCGAGCCGGTCGGCCATCCGGGGATCGCCGCCCCGGCCGCCGGGGACGCCACCGCGCTCCTCCAGCTCGGCCAGCTGCCGCTCCACCCGGTCGAGGTGCAGGTCGACCTGCCACTCGTCGTAGCCGTTGAAGCGGACCCGGAAGACGACGTCGTGCACCTCCTGGGAGGCCGCGGGCGCGCCGACCGGCTGGCCGGCGAGGGTCGCCTCGACCCGGTCCAGGAAGGCGTCCACCTCGTCGACCTTGTATCCCCGGCGGAGCGCCTTACGCCGGAAACGCTGACCCTGACTCGCCACTATGTCTCCTGGTCTCGTTCGCTACGCCCGGTCACGCCGTCGCCTCGCGCGGCGGGTCGGTGTCCCTGTCCTCGGCGGCGGCGAGCTGCCCACATGCACCGTCGATTTCGCGTCCCCGGGTGTCCCGCACCGTGGTCGACACCCCGGCGTCGCGCAACCGCCGGACGAACTCCCGCTCGACCGGCTTCGGGCTGGCGTCCCAACGACTGCCCGGAGTCGGGTTGAGCGGGATGAGGTTCACGTGGGCCAGCTTGCCGGCCAGCAGCCGCCCGAGCAGATCGGCTCTCCACGGCTGGTCGTTCACGTCCTTGATCATCGCGTACTCGATCGACAAGCGACGACCCGTCGTGGCTACGTATTCCCACGCCGCGTCCAGCACCTCGGATACCTTCCAGCGCTGGTTGACCGGGACGAGTTCGTCGCGCAGCTCATCATCGGGGGCGTGCAGCGACAACGCAAGAGTCACTGAGAGGTCTTCGCTGGCCAGTCGGCGGATGGCCGGAACCAGCCCCACCGTGGAAAGGGTGATGTGCCGCTGGGACAGGCCGAGCCCCTCGGGCGCGGGGGCGACCAGCCGGCGGATCGCCGCGACGACCCGCGAGTAGTTGGCCAGCGGCTCGCCCATGCCCATGAAGACGACGTGGGACAGCCGCGGCGGCGAACCGGCGACCACGCCGGAGGCGGCCACCCCGGCCAGGTAGACCGCCTGGTCGACGATCTCCGCGGTGGAGAGGTTGCGGGTCAGCCCGGCCTGGCCGGTGGCACAGAACGGGCAGGCCATGCCGCAGCCGGCCTGGCTGGAGATGCAGACGGTCACCCGGTCCGGGTAGCCCATCAGCACGCTCTCCACCAGCGAGCCGTCGTGCAGCCGCCACAGCGCCTTGCGGGTGGCCCCGTCGTCGCAGGCCAGCTCGCGCACCGGGGTGAGCAGGGTGGGCAGCAGCGACCCGGCGAGCCGCTCCCGGGTGGCCGCCGGCAGGTCGGTCATCTGCGCGGGGTCGCGGACCAGCCGGCCGAAGTAGTGGTTGGAGACCTGCTTGGCGCGGAACGCCGGCTCGCCCAGCTCGGTGACGAGCGCCTGCCGGCCCGGCAGGTCCAGGTCGGCGAGGTGACGGGGAGGCATCGCGGGTCGGCGGCCGCGGGCGGCGGGGTCTACGGAGATCAGGGGCAGGCTCGTCATGGCGAGTCCAGTCTGACACGCCCGGAGCGGGGCGCAGCCGTCCGTACGTGCCAAATCGGCCCTGACCGCGTGGAGGAGTCGCGCCCGCCGACGTGATTCATGACTCAGCCCACCACCGGCACGAAGACCGCCAGCAGCAGGTAAGCCGTCGGCACGGCGAAGAGGATCGAGTCGAGCCGGTCCATTAGGCCACCGTGCCCGGGGAGCAGGTTGCTCATGTCCTTCACGCCGAGATCCCGCTTGATCATCGACTCGGCGAGGTCACCGAGGACCGCCGCGCAGGAGATCGCCATCCCGAACAGCGCGCCCCACCACGGGGACACGTCGAAGAGCAGCCAGATCAGCAGGGCGCTGCCGGTCGCCGCCGCGGCGACCGATCCGGCGAAGCCCTCCCAGGACTTCTTCGGGCTGATCGACGGTGCCATCGGATGCTTGCCGAACGAGACGCCGGCCGCGTACCCGCCGGTGTCGGAGAGCACCACGGCGACCAGGGTGACCAGCACCCGCAGCTGACCGTCCCCGGGGGCGGCGGCCAGCATCGCCGCGAACCCGGCGAGGAAGGGCACGTAGACCGCGATGAGGGTGGCCGCGGTGAGGTCGCGTTGGTAGTTGCCCGGGCCGTCGCCCAACCGCCAGATCATCGTGCCCAGCACGGTGACCAGCAGGCCGAGGCTCAACGCGTCCGGGCCGGCGAACCAGCCCAGCCCGACGGTGATCGCCCCGCCGGCGATCAGCGGCACCAGCGGCGGGTGGGCGCCGCTGCGGCGTACCGCGCGGGCCATCTCCCAGGTGCCGACCGCGACGGCGACGACGACGACGGCGAGGAACGCCGGCGGGTAGAAGAAGAGCGGCACCAGGATCGCCGCGCCCAGGCCCAGCCCGACCGCGATCGCGGCCGGCAGGTTGCGGCCGGCCCGGCTGGGCGCGGCCTGCTGGGTGGGCGGCCGGTCCACGCTGGCCCGCCGCCGCCCCCGCGTCCGGCGGCCCGGCCGCTCGGGCTCGGGGTCCGGCTCGTCGCGGACCGGCGCGATCTGCGCGGTCGGGTACTCGTCGTCCGGTGCGCCGGGCCGGTCGCCCCACGGCCCCGCCGCGGGGCGACCCCGGTCCGGGCCCGCCGGCCGGCGCGGATCCTCCCGACCGGTGTCCCGGCTGCCGGGGTGGTCGCGGTCGGCGTCCCGGAAACCCCGGTCGGCGTCCCGGTAGGCGCGGCCCTCGTCGTCGAGGGCGCGGTAGCCGCGGTCGGCGTGGCCGGGGGCCCGGCGGCCGGGGGCGGCGTCGCGACGGTCCCGGTCCGGGTCGCCGTGGTCCCGGTCTCGACGGCCGTTGGCCCGGCCGGGTCGCTCGTCGTACGGGCCGGGCCGACGGCCGTCGACGTCCGGTCGGACGTACGGGTCGCCGGCGGGACCGGGGTACGGGTCGGCCGTCGGCCGGGGCCGGCCGTGCGGCTCGGCGTACAGCTCGGAGTTGGCGCCGGGCTGGCGCCACAGCCCCGGTTCGAGGTCAGGCTCGGGCCAGGGCAGCGCGGGCGGGCCGTCAGGCCGGTCCCAGCCGCGGGGCTCGGCGGCGCCGTAGGGGTCGGGGTGGGACATCACGCACCGAGCGGATGCGGTACGAGTTCCACCACTTGACGCAAGACCAAGACCATCCCCTACAGGCGCGACTGTTCCGGTTGACCGGCCCGACGGCCAGCCGATCCCCGCCGTTCACCCCATGGTGGGTGGGAATCGTGCCGAGCCTACTGCACCCGCGAAGCCGGCACGGCGGACGATGGCCCCACGACGACGACGGCACCGGGTCCGCCACCCGGGCGGGCGGCGGCACACCGGTGCCGTGGCGGGTCGTCGGGCGGCTCAGACCTCGAGCAGCTCCGCTTCCTTGTGCTTGACCAGCTCGTCGACGGTGGCGACGTACCGCTGGGTCAGGTCGTCCAGGTCCTTCTCGGCGCGGCGGCCCTCGTCCTCGCCGACCTCGCCGTCCTTGACCAGGCGGTCCAGCTCTTCCTTGGCCTTGCGGCGGATGTTGCGGACGGCCACCCTGGCCTCCTCGCCCTTGTGCCGGGCGACCTTGATCATCTCGCGGCGCCGCTCCTCGGTCATCTGCGGGAGCAGAATGCGGAGCTGGTTGCCCTCGTTGTTCGGGTTGACGCCGAGGTCGGAGTCGCGGATCGCCTTTTCCATGGCGTTGATCTGCGAGTTGTCGTACGGCTTGATGATCACCATGCGCGGCTCGGGAACGCCGATGGAGGCCATCTGGGGCAGCGGGGTGGGGGTGCCGTAGTAGTCAATGATGACCTTGGAGAACATGGCGGCGTTGGCGCGACCGGTGCGGATGACGCCGAACTCTTCCTTGGCGTGCTCGACCGCACGCTCCATCTTCTCCTCGGCCTCGAGGAGGGTGTCGTCGATCACCGGTCTCCTCGCCTCCTTCTGTTACTCGTCGTGGGCTCTGCTGATGTCGTGTCGGAGGACGCTGCCGCTCGAGCGGGGGCGCTCAGGCGGTGATCAGGGTGCCGATCTTCTCACCGCCGACGGCGCGGACGATGGTGTCGTCGCCCTGCGCGCCGAAGACCAGCATCGGCAGGCCGTTCTCCATGCAGAGGCTGAACGCCGCCGCGTCGGCCACCCGCAGGTTGCGGCGCAGCGCCTCGGAGAAGGTGATCGTGTCCAGCTTGCTGGCGGTCGGGTCGATCCGGGGGTCCGCGGTGTAGACGGCGTCCACGCCGTTCTTGCTCATCAGCACCACGTCGGCGCGGATCTCCAGCGCGCGCTGGGCGGCGACCGTGTCGGTGGAGAAGTACGGCATGCCGGCACCCGCACCGAAGATCACCACGCGGCCCTTCTCCAGGTGCCGGATGGCCCGCAGCGGGATGTACGGCTCGGCGACCTGGGCCATGGTGATCGCGCTCTGCACCCGGGTCTCGATGCCCTCCTTCTCCAGGAAGTCCTGAAGGGCCAGGCAGTTCATCACCGTGCCGAGCATGCCCATGTAGTCGGCCCGGGCCCGGTCCATGCCGCGCTTCTGCAGCTCGGCGCCGCGGAAGAAGTTGCCGCCGCCGACCACCACGGAGACCTGCACGCCGCGGCGCACCACGGTGGCGATCTGTCGGGCGATGGCCTGCACCACGTCCGGGTCGACGCCGATCGCGCCACCGCCGAAGACCTCGCCGGAGAGCTTCAGCACCACCCGACGAGCCCGGCCGGGCGGTGGGGCGGTCGGATCATCCGCCGCCAGGCTCCGGTCACTCACAACCTGCGTCATCCGCCCCGCCCTCCCTCGCGCACCTCGCGTGCGCCGCGTGCCCCGTACCTGCCGCTGCCGACCCTATGTGACGAGGAGGCCGCGGTGCCTGTCACGTACACCGGCGGCCTCCTCGTCTTCGTTACATGCCCATGGGCGTCAGACGCCCGAGCTGCGGCTCAGGCCTGGCCGACCTCGAACCGCAGGAAGCGGCTCACCTCGATGCCGGCCTCGGCCAGCATCTGCTTCACCGTCTTCTTGTTGTCGGCCACCGACGCCTGCTCGATCAGGACGTAGTCCTTGAAGAAGGCGTTCACCCGGCCCTCGATGATCTTCGGCAGCGCCGCCGCGGGCTTGTTCTCCTCGCGGGCGGTCTGCTCGGCGATGCGCCGCTCGGACTCGACGACCTCGGCCGGCACCTCGTCCCGGGTGAGGTACTTCGGCCGCATCGCGGCGATCTGCATGGCGACACCGCGGGCGTCGGCGTCGCCGGCCTCGTCGGTCTTGCCGGCGTACTCCACCAGCACGCCGACGGCCGGCGGCAGGTCCTGGCTCTTGCGGTGCAGGTAGACCGCGGTGGTGCCGTCCAGCTTGGCGAAGCGGTTGAGCACCAGCTTCTCGCCGATCTTGACGGACTGCTCCTGGATCAGTTCGGCGACCGGCTTGCCGTCGATCGAGCTGGCCAGCAGCTCCTCGGCGGTGCTGACGCCGCTGCGCTCGCCGTGCTCGACCAGCTGCTGGGCCAGGGCGACGAAGGCGTCGTTCTTGGCGACGAAGTCGGTCTCGCAGTTGAGCTCGAGCAGCGCCTTGCCGGAGTGCGCGACCAGGCCGTTCGCGGCGGTGCGGCCGGCCCGCTTGCCAACGTCCTTGGCACCCTTGACGCGCAGGATCTCGATGGCCTTGTCGAAGTCGCCCTCGGCCTCGGTCAGCGCCTTCTTGGAGTCCATCATGCCGGCGCCGGTGAGGTCGCGGAGCTTCTTGACGTCCGTGGCGGTGAAGTTGGACATGACTCTCTCTTCGATGTTGAGACTGCGGTGGGATGGTCTGACTGCCGGGTTACCCGGATCCGGGCCGGATGTGCCCGGCTACCCGCCGCGCCCCACCGGCCGCGAAATCGGACGGTGGGGACGCGGCGGCGCGATCACTCCGCGGCAGCGGCAGCCGGCTGCTCGGTCTGCGGCTGCGCGGCCGGCTGCTGCTCGGCCTGCGGCTGCGCGGTCGGCTGCTGCTCGTCGGCCTTCTTCGGCTGCTCCAGCAGCTCGCGCTCCCACTCCGTCAGCGGCTCGTCGGTGCCGACCTGACCCGGCTCCGGCTTCTCGTCGCCGCCCCGGCGACGGCCGGAACGGGCGATCAGGCCGTCGGCGACGGCGGCCGCCACGACTCTGGTCAGCAGCTCCGCCGAGCGGATGGCGTCGTCGTTGCCCGGGATCGGGAAGTCGACATCGTCCGGGTCGCAGTTGGTGTCGAGGACCGCGATCACCGGGATGCCCAGCTTGCGGGCCTCGTCGACGGCGATGTGCTCCTTCTTGGTGTCGACCACCCAGATCGCGGCCGGGAGCTTCTGCATGTCCCGCAGACCACCCAGGGTGCGGGTGAGCTTGATCTTCTCGCGGGAGAGCTGCAGGGTCTCCTTCTTGGTGTAACCGGCGGTGGTGCCGCTCAGGTCACCCAGCGCCTCCAGCTCCTTCATCCGCTGCAGGCGCTTGTACACCGTCTGGAAGTTGGTCAGCATGCCACCGAGCCAGCGGTGGTTGACGTACGGCTGGCCGACCCGGGTCGCCTGCTCGGCGATGGCCTCCTGGGCCTGCTTCTTGGTGCCGACGAAGAGGATGCTGCCGCCCTCGGCCACCGTGGTGCGCACGAATTCGAACGCCTTCTCGATGTATTCGAGGGTCTGGCGCAGGTCGATGATGTAGATACCGTTGCGCTCGGTCATGATGAAGCGCTTCATCTTCGGGTTCCAGCGCCGGGTCTGGTGCCCGAAGTGGACACCGCTCTCCAGTAGCTGACGCATGGTCACGACGGCCATGGGGTACTCCTCAAGATCCCTGGTTGTCACGCCCGGCCGGTGGCCGGGCGTCCTGGCGCCTGGTCGCCGGCCATGGTGGGCCCGACCAAGATCGGGACCAGGGAGGCCGTCGCCCCACGACGAACCGTGGAGAGGGCGCGCGAGGTCGACCGCGCGAGGCGGTCGCCAGTTGACCAGTGTACGCCCCTTCTCCGCCCGGCAGCCCCGGGGTGCGGGAACGCCCCGCACCGTCACGCTCCGGGCGTACGGCCCGGACCGGTCCCCGGCATCAGGCCCGGCGCCCGGCATGAGGGTCAGGCCCGACGCCCGGCGCCGGACGGGCTCAGCCGGCCCCCGGCGGATCGCTCAGCGGGCGCCGAGCGCGGCGGCGACGAAGAGCACCAGCCCGACGGTCAGGTAGGCCGTCGGCGGGCGGAGCCAGCCGCGGCTGCCCTCGGCGAGCGCCAGTCCACCGGTACGCAGCCCGTACAGGCCGGCGGCGAAGATCGGCAGCCCGGCGACCAGGAACGTCCCCACCACCACGTCGGAGGCCGAGACGGGGTTGCCCACCAGTCCGTGCAGGAGGACCCGCAGGGCGGGGACCTCGAACACCAGCGTCAGCGCCACGAGGAGCACCGCCAGCGCCGGCCGACGGGTCCGGTAGACGCCGTCGCCGGCCGGCGGGGGGTCGAGCCGGGGCGCGACCGACGGCATCGGCCCGGTCGGCATCTCCAGCGGGTGCGGGGGCGGGCCGCCCGCCGGGAACGACGGCGGAGCGGCGTGGGTCGGCTCGACGATCGGGTAGCCGCCGAGGGGAGCGGGTCGTAACGCGTCGGGCATCCGGTCCGCGCCGAGCGGGTCCCGGCCGCCGACACCCTCCCGGACGCCGGTGGCGAGCTGATCCGCGCCCTCCCGGGCCGCCCGGCGGCCGCCGCGCTCACCGGGCAGCTCGCCGGAGATCTCCGGATCCTCCCCCCGCCGGGACCTGGGCGGCCGGTAGCCCTCGGTTTCCGGCCGTCCGTCACCGAGCGGGTCGACCGCACCAAAACGCCCCGAATCGTCGTACCGCGAGGTCATCGGGTCGGCGTACCGACCCTGGTCCGCGTCGGCGCGCTGCTCCGGCGGCCGGAGGTCGTCGCGGTAGCGCGGGTCGCCCCCGCCGCGCCAGTCCGATTCGGCGTATCCGGGGTCGCTCCAGCGCGACCCCTGCTGATCCTCGGGAAAGCTCTGTCGTCCGTCCACGACGGGCACGGTATGCGACCGGCTCCACCCGCGCCATCCGGCCGCCTGACGACGACACCCCAGGTCCGTACGACACGGGTCCGGTCATCACGGGTGCACGTTCGGTGACCGTCGAGCCGGCTCCTAGCACGGCACCGGCATGATCGTCTGGCCGTCCACAACCCCTTCGGTTGTCCACGGTAAGACCGAGGGGGACGGCCCGACCGACCGGGCAGAGCCCACCCTGACCGGCATGACGAAGCGGAACCAGGCCGTCGGCGCGTACGGGTAACGGTGCGAAGTCCGACACCTGCGTCACCCTCCCAAAAACCGGCCCGCGCATCGCGGGGAGAGAAAGCTTGACTGGCGCGGGAGCCAAGGAGCGCTGCCATGGATTCTTGGCCGGGGGAGGCTGCCCGGTGCGGCGCCCTGTCCAACCGACCCCCACCCCGCCGGCCCCTATATAGATGAACCTTTTGCTGTTGACCTGGGGATATAGAAGATCGTGATGGGCCGTTTCCGTCGACCCCGGTTGGACAACGTCCAACTGTCCAACCGGATCTGGCGATCACGACGCACTACCGATCAGGCGGTATCCGCGCGCACCACCGTCGATGCCTTCGATGGCGATCTGCCCCGCCTCGACCAGGCGGTCAAAGGCGGGAGCGAAGTACCGGCCATCCCGGCCGGCGAGGCTGCGGCGTAGGTCGGTGTGCTCGCTTCGCCGCACTCGTGCGCGATGCCGCGAGGGAAGTGCTTCGGGCCGGCCTCCCGCATCGTGCGGGACTCGTCCAGCGCCATCCCTGGCCAGAACAGCACCTCGCCCGGGTGGGTCCGGCACGTGATGTCCAGGCCGACCTCGTGCCGTACCTCGCGGCTCATGTGGTCCTCCAAGTGAACTCGATCGTTGAGGGATCGAAGTACGAGCTGCCCGGCGTCCAGCCGGACGGCCGGCCCTTGCGGGTCCGCTGGATCGTCACCACCATCAGCGTGTCGACGACCGCCCGCCGGCGGTGGAGGTCCAGGGCGTCCCACGCTGCGGCCGGGTCCGTCGCGCCCACCAGGCCAGCGAGCGCGTCGCCCCGGCCAGCAGCGGCCATCTGCTCCTCCACCTCGGCGAGCCGGGCCCGCAGCCGCTCCGAGCCCTCGCGCAGCTGGCGGACGTCGATCGCGCCGTCTGCGTACGCCGCCGCCAGGCCGTCGAGCCGTTCGCGCAACGCCGACCCGTCGAGCTGGAGCTTGTCCGCGTCGGGCCGGCCGGAAGCGGCGAGCAGGTGGACCACGTCCGGCCGGGACAGCCGCTCGACGACGATCGCGCCGACGTACTGGTCCAGCTCGACGGCGTTGCGCACCACGCACTTCGTCGCCTTGCACGTGTAGGACGGCACGCCGCCCCGGGTGCTGTTGAGCAGCGTGGCGCGTACCGGCGACCCGCACACGCCGCAGAGCGCGAGGCCGCTCAGCAGCCACCGGCGCGCCGAGGACCACTGCGTACGGCGGCCGGGGTGGGTCAGCACCGACACCAGCGCGCGCCAGCGGTCCTCGTCGACCAGCGGCGGCCAGGCGGCCGGCCCGACCACCTCGCCTCGGTGCTCCCGCAGCCCCGCGTTGCGCGCGCGCAGCAGCACCTTCCGCAGCTCTTGCGGCGTCCACGATCGGCCGGTCGAGGTGACCAGTCCGCGAGCATTCATCGCGGCGCCCTGCGACCGCACGCTCGCCCCGGACAGGATCGCGTCGGTGGCCTCGGCGACCGCCCGGGCCTCGTCGGGCCGCAGCGTCACCCCGTCCGGCTCATAGCCATACGGCCGCCGCCCGCCGCCCCACTTCCCGTCCGCAGCGGCCTGGAGCTTGGCGCGCTGCTGCCGCTCGACCTGGTGCTCCACCTCGTACCGGGCGACGGCGCCGAGCTGGCGCGCGACCATACGGCCGCTCGGGGTGCTGAGGTCGAGCGGGCCGGCCTTGACGGTGTACGTGGGCACGCCGCGCGGCTCGCACGCGGTGATGTACTCCTCCAGCTCGGTGGGGGACCGGTGCAGCCGGTCGGTGTGCCAAGCCAGGACCGCGTCGACGCGGCCGGATCTGGCCGACGTGGCCGGCCAGGGGGCTGGGCCGACGGACGCTGGAGGTGACCGCCGCCGGTAGCCATCACCTCGCGCTGCTCGGGCCGCCTGGCGCGGGCAAGACCATGCTGGCCGAACGCCTGCCGTCGATCCTGCCCGACCTGGGCGACGACGCCGCGCTGGAGGTCACCGCGCTGCAGTCGATCGCCGGCGTGCTCCCCGTCCGACGGGCGGCTGCACCGACCACCGTTCCAGGCGCCGCACCACACCGCCACCGTGCCGGCGCTGGTAGATGGGGGGCGCCTTGTGGCCGTTCGTGGGCGTGCTGGCCGCCCCGGACACAGTCATGATCATGATCGTGACGGCGGAGGCCCGCCCAGCGAGCTGGACGGGCCTCCCGGATCAGGGTCGAGCCGAAGCTAGACCGGAGGGATTAGGGTTCTTGGTCGGGCAAGCTGTCCCTGTTGGAGGAGTTGGGGCTGGTGGTCCGCCGGGACGGCGGGTACGCGCTCGCCCCACCACCGGACCGGCGCCCGAGCGGCACCCGCCCGGCAGGCGCGCCACCACCGCCCGGCTGAGTCCGCCCCGCAACCCCGCCAGCCGGCACCGGAAGAACCGACCGGGGCGATGGTGCGGCGGGCTCAGTCGCCCTCGAAGCGGATCTCCACGTCCCGGCTGGTCACGCAGCGGCGGACGAGCAGCGCGAGCCGGCGGACCCGGTCCACCTCCGTGGACGCCCGGGCCACCTCCGCCAGGCAGCGCAGCTCGGCGAGGAGTTGCGGCGCCGACTCGGCACCGACCACCAGCTCACCAAGCGGATCGACGCGGTCGAGCAACGGCGTACGACCCGCGCCCCGCACCCGCGTCAACAGGTCGAGCAGTACGTCGTCGGGGTCGGCAACCACGTCGGCCGCGACGTGCGACGGGCGACGCCGGCCGGGGCCCGCCCGGACCAGCCGGTAGAGAACGGCATCCACCCCCACGCTCAGTCCCTCCTTTCGGCGGCGTCGCCTTTCCGGACCGACGCCGCTCCTTCCGCCTCGCGAATCACCCCTGCTACTCCACCGGCCCGGCTCGGCACCGTGACACCACCAGGCCGGTCCGGCGCCGTGACAGCTCCGGCATGGCCCACCGGCCGGAGCGCTCGGAACCCCCGGGTCGGCAGCGACACCGGCACGGTCGTCGTCACGTCCGCTCGGCGGACGCTGGCACCGTCCTCTTCGTACGACCAGTTTCCCCTGTCCAGGGCCCGGTCAGCCACCCCCTGACGGCGCGCCGACCCGTGGCCCCGGGCCGGCGGCCCGCAGCCACGCGGCGTGGGGAGGACGAGACGGTGGCGCGAGTGGAAGGCGGCACAGCGGGGAATGGCGACACGGGCCACGGACGGCAGGCGGAACGACGGCGCGCCGCGGCAGGACGACCGCCTGGTGCCCTGCCGTTGCGGGATCAGGCCCGTAGGCTGGGCCGGTGTCCGCCGACAGCAGGATCAGGCCCGCAGCGGCCTCCACCGGTGCCGACGAGCCGGTGAGGACACGACCCGGCGCACCGGCACCGGGCCGGAGCGGGCGATGAGCGGCGCTGGACGTGGCACCCGGGCAGCCCATGAGGGACTGCCGCCGGCGATGCGGGAGTCGGTGGACCACTTCGCCGATTATCTGGCGCGGGTACGCAACCGCTCCGCGCACACCGTGCGGGCCTACGTCACCGACCTGGTCTCGCTGCTCGACCACGCCGTCCGGATGGGCTGCGCCGACCTGGCCGAGCTGGACCTGGCGGTGCTGCGCAGCTGGTTGGCGAAGCAGCGGACGATGGGCGCCGCGCGGACCTCGCTGGCCCGCCGCGCCGCGTCGGCACGCACCTTCAGCGCCTGGGCGCATCGGTCGGGGCTGCTGCCCGCCGACGTGGCCGCCCCGCTGGCGAGCCCGAAGGCCCACCGCGAGTTGCCCACCGTGCTCCGCGCCGACCAGGCCGCCGCCCTGATGGCCGCCCCGTTCCGAACCGCAGCACCACCGGCGGGCGCCAAGCGGACCACCGCGCCGCCCGGAGCCGCCGACCGCACCGCCGGGCCGCCCGAGAGCGCGGACCGGACCGCCGCGCCGCCCGAGAGCGCGGACCGGACCGCCGCGCCGCCCGAGGCTGCCGACCCGGCCGCCGACCGGTCCGCGGCCGGTCCGGACGAGCCGGTGCTGCTGCGGGACCAGGTGCTGCTGGAACTGCTCTACGGCACCGGGATCCGGATCAGCGAGGCCTGCGGCCTGGGCCTCGCTGACGTTGACCACGGCCGTCGGGTGGTGCGGGTGCTGGGCAAGGGGGGCCGGGAACGCGCCGTGCCGTACGGGGTTCCGGCGCAGCGCGCGCTGGACGCGTGGCTGGGCCGGGGCAGACCTGCCCTGGCCGGCCCGGGCTCCGGAAGTGCGCTGCTGCTGGGCGCCCGGGGCGGGCGGCTGAACCCGACCACCGCGCGCCGGATCGTCGCCGGGTACGCCGAGCGGGCCGGCCTGCCCCGGACCAGCCCGCACGGACTGCGACACTCGGCCGCCACCCATCTGCTGGAGGGCGGGGCGGACCTGCGCGCGGTGCAGGAGCTGCTCGGCCACTCCTCGCTGGCCAGCACTCAGATCTACACGCACGTCTCGGTGGAACGGTTGCGTGCGGTGTACCGGCAGGCCCACCCGCGCGCCTGACCGACCCGGCGGGCCGCGCCGTCGATGGCCCGTCACCACCGGAGGACGCCGATCTTCGAGTTGATGATCGACGGCGGGCTACGATCGGCGGATGACGGTCCCGCAGCCGCCCGAGCCGATCCCCGGGGCTCGACTGCTCTTCTCGCTCGACCCGTCCGTCAGTCATCTCAACCACGGCTCGTTCGGCGCGGTCCCGATCGGGGTGCAGCGGGCCCAGCAGCGGCTGCGCGACGAGATGGAGGCGAACCCGCTGCGCTTCTTCACCCAGGGCCTGGTCGACCGGATCGCCCACACCCGCCGGCACCTGGCCGGCTTCCTGGGAGCCGACCCCGACGGCACCGCGCTGGTCGGCAACGCGACCACGGGCGTGGCGGTGGTGCTCCAGTCGCTCGGACTGCGGCCCGGCGACGAGGTACTGACCACGGACCACGGGTACGGCGCGGTCGGCTTCTCCGTGCAGCGGGAGTGCCGACGCACCGGGGCGACGCACCGGACCCTGCACGTGCCGCTGACCGCCGACGACGAGGAAGTCGTCGAGATCGTCCGGTCCGGGCTGCGCCCGGGACGGACCAAGCTGCTGGTGGTCGACCAGCTCACCTCCGCCACCGCCCGGCTCTTCCCGGCCGCCGCCGTGGTCGGGGTGGCCCGCGAGCGCGGCGTGCCCGTGCTGGTCGACGCGGCGCACGCTCCGGGGATGCTGCCGATCAGCGTGGCCTCCATCGGCGCCGACTTCTGGGTCGGCAACCTGCACAAGTGGGCGTACGCGCCGCGAGGGACCGCCGTGCTGGTGGTCGCGGAGCCATGGCGGGAGCGGATCGAGCCGCTGGTCGTCTCCTGGGAGCAGGAGGCCGGCTTCCCCGCCCGGGTCGAGTGGCAGGCGACGCTGGACTACACCGCCTGGCTGGCCGCCCCGGCGGGGCTGTTCACCCTGCGCAGTCTGGGCCTGGACCGGGTACGCGCGCACAACGCCGCGCTCGCCGCGTACGGGCAGCGGGTGGTCGGCGACGCCCTCGGGGTGGCGCCGGCCGACCTGCCGGAGCCCGGCGGACCGACGGTGTCCATGCGGCTCATCCCGCTGCCGCCCGGCGTCGCCACCACGATGGACGCGGCGAAGGCGCTGCGGACCCGGATCGCGGAGCGGCTCGCCGCCGAGGTGGCGGTCATGACCTGGCTCGACCGGGGCTGGCTGCGGCTCTGCGGCCAGGTCTACAACACCCCCGACGAGTACGACCGGCTGGCGGTCCGGCTCCCCGCGCTGCTCGCCCAGGGCTGAGCCGCGGCCGTCGCCGTCGACCGGGAGCAGCCGGACGGGTCCCGGGCCGAGCAGGGCCAGCGGGTCGAGGTACTCCTCGCCCCGCCGCAGCCCCCAGTGCAGGCACGCCGCGGCGGGGCAGCCGGGGTGGCCGGCGAGCAGGGTGCCGATCGGCGTACCGGCGGCCACCCGGGCACCGGCCGCCGGCCCCGGGCGTACCGGTTCGTAGGTGGTCCGCAGCCCGTCGCCGTGCCCGACGGTGACCACCGGGCGCCCGGCCACCGTACCGGCGAAGAGCACCACGCCCGCGCCCGCCGACCGGACCTCGACGCCCGCGGCGGCGGCCAGGTCGACGCCGCGGTGACCGGGCAGCCAGGGCTCGGGCGGCGGGTCGAACCGGCGCACCGGCCGGGGTGTGCCGGCGAGCGGCCACCGGAACCGCGGCCCGGCCCGCGGCGCCCCTCCCCACGGCAGGGCGGAGCCCGGCGGAGCACCACCGGCCCGGAAAATCCCTCCCGACGGGAGGACTGCCGTCGACCCGGCAGCAGGGGCGGGCACCGTCGGAAGGATCAGCAGGAGGCCGAGGGCCACCGGTGCCAGCACTGTTCGCACGGCGGGAGCCTGCTCCCGGGGGCGGTCGCCGCGCCACCACCGCCACCGCCGACTGTGGACGGCGGCCCGGCTGTGGACAGGCCCCGGCGGCGGAGTCGATCTGCTATGCGACCGCACCGTTCGGTGCCCGCCACCGCCTATGCTGAGCCGGTGACGCCGGACTGGTACGCCTGGCACGACGACTACGACCAGCCAGGCTCGGCCCTGTCCCGACGCCTGACCGAGCTGCGGCTGCGCATCGGCGAGGCGCTGGACCAGGCCCCACCCGGCACGCTCCGGGTGGTCAGCCTCTGCGCCGGCCAGGGACGGGACCTGATCCCGGTGCTCGCGGCGCATCCCCGGCGGGACGACGTGATCGCCTGCCTGGTGGAGCTGGGCCCCCGCAACGCCGAGGTGGCCCGGGCGGCCGCGGCGGCGGCCGGCCTGTCGGCGGTGCAGGTGGTGGTCGGGGACGCGGCGCTGACCGACCACTACGCCGGCCTCGTTCCGGCGAACCTCGTCCTGGTCTGCGGGATCTTCGGCAACATCGTCGACGCCGACATCCGGGCCACGGTCCGGCACTGCGCCGCTCTCTGCGCCACCGGCGGGACGGTCTTCTGGACCCGGAATCGCCGCGAGCCGGACCTGGTGCCCACCATCTGCGACTGGTTCGCCGAGGAGGGCTTCACCCCGGTGGCGGTGAGCAGCCCGGCCGACGGGGTGGGGGTGGGCGTGCACCGCTTCACCGGTCAGCCCCGGCCGCTGCCGGCCGGCGTGACGATGTTCGAGTTCGTCGGCCACGACCGGATCACCCGCCCGTGACCGGGCCTCAGCCCACCGACCACCGGGAGCAGAGATGACCACTGTGGACGACGTCAGCCGGCCGTCCCGGATCGCCGGGCCGGACGAGGCGATCAGCCCGGAGGAGCTGCAACTCGCCGCGCGCAACCACGGGATCCCTCTCGAAGCGCTGCGCTACGACGTCACCCCGGCCGGTCTGCACTACCTGCTCATCCACTACGACATCCCGGACGTCGACCCGGTGGCGCACACGCTGACCGTCGACGGGGCGGTGGACCGGCCGGTGAGCCTCGACCTGGCCGCGCTGCGGGACCGTCCCAGGGTCACCCACCGGGTGACCCTGGAGTGCGCCGGCAACGGACGGGCGCTGCTGCAGCCGCGGCCGGTCAGCCAACCCTGGCTGGTGGAGGCGGTCGGCAACGCCGAGTGGACCGGCACGCCGCTGGCGCCGCTGCTGCGCGAGGCGGGCCTGTCCGCCGACGCGGTGGACGTGGTCTTCACCGGCGCCGACCATGGCGTCGAGCGGGGCGTCGAGCAGGACTACCAGCGGGCCCTGCCGGTGCCGGACGCGCTGCGCGAGGAGGTGCTGCTGGCGTACGAGATGAACGGCGCTCCCCTGCTGCCGCAGCACGGCGCGCCGCTGCGGCTGATCGTGCCCGGCTGGTACGGCATGGCGCACGTGAAGTGGCTGCGGAACATCCGGGTGCTGACCGAGCCGTTCGACGGCTACCAGAACGCGGTGGCGTACCGGCTGCGGAACGAGGCCGACGACCCGGGCGTGCCGGTGACCCGGATCGAGCCCCGCGCCCTGGTCCGCCCGCCGGGCTTCCCGGACTTCATGACGCGTACCCGGGTGCTGCGTCCGGGTCCGTGCACCGTGGACGGTCGTGCCTGGTCGGGACACGCACCGGTCACCGCGGTCGAGGTGACCACCGACGGTGGCGCGAGCTGGGCGGCGGCCCGGCTGGACGAGCCGAGCGGCGGAGACTGGGCGTGGCGGCGGTGGCACTTCGACTGGCCCCCGGAGCCGGGACGGTACGTGCTGGGCGCCCGGGCCACGGACGCCTCCGGACGCCGCCAGCCGGTCGAGCAGTCGTGGAACCGGGGCGGCTTCGCCAACAACCTGGTGCAGCGGGTCGAGGTGGTGGTCCTGGCGGGGTGAGCGCGGTGCGGCCGGATCCGCCCGGGCCGGGCGGATCAGCTGCGGCGGACGGAACCCGTCAGCTGCCGAATCCGGAGTCTGCGGGAAGGGAGATGTCCGGCTTTTCGAGCTCTTCCACATTGACGTCCTTGAACGTCATTACCCGGACGTTCTTGACGAAACGGGCAGGGCGGTACATGTCCCACACCCAGGCGTCGTGCATCTCGACCTCGAAGTAGACCTCGCCGTCCGAGTTGCGCACGTGCAGGTCGACCTGGTTGGCCAGGTAGAAACGGCGCTCGGTCTCCACCACGTAGGAGAATTGGCGGACAATGTCGCGGTACTCCCGGTAGAGCTGCAGCTCCATCTCGGTCTCGTACTTCTCGAGATCTTCCGCGCTCATCGCACTCCGCCTTCCATGACCACATCTTCCCCCACCGGCGCCGGAGGTCGAGGCTGCTCGCCCAACGCCACGCCGACGGTACCCCCTGACGCGCCGGAGCGCTCAATCGGCTCGTCCGGGCCCTCCACGACCGGACGGCGGGACCGGGGCGGCCGCCCGTCCCGACCGGAGATCGTGGCCACGTTGACGTACGAGAAGCGGTGCTCCCGGCACGGCCCGTGCTCCCGCAGGGCCGCCGTGTGCTCGGCCGTGATGTAGCCCTTGTGCTCGGCGAAGCCGTACCTGGGGTACCGGCCGTCCAGCTCGACCATGATCCGGTCCCGGGTGACCTTGGCCAGCACGCTCGCCGCCGCCACGCAGGCGGCCACCTGGTCACCCTTCCAGACCGCCAGCCCCGGCACGTCCAGCCCGTCGACGCCGAAGCCGTCGGTCAGCACGTACTCCGGCCGGGTGGTCAGCGACGCGAGGGCCCGCCGCATCGCGGCCACGTTGCACACATGCAGCCCGCGCGCGTCGACCTCCTCGGCCGGGATGACCACCACCGCGTACGCGAGGGCGCGGGCGACCACCTCGCCGTAGATCCGCTCTCGGCTGGCCGGGGTGAGCAGCTTGGAGTCGGCCAGCCCGTCGATCTCGCCGCGCCGCCCCTCCGGCAACACCGCGGCGGCGGCCACCAGCGGTCCGGCGCAGGCGCCTCGACCGGCCTCGTCGGCGCCGGCCACGTGCCGGAAGCCCCGCCGTTGCAGGGCGCGCTCGAGTGCGTAGAGGCCGCCGTCGCGGCGCACCACGGTGCGCGGGGGCGTCAGCACGGCGTACTCCCGGCGGCGGCCGGCCGGTCGGCGGCGAGCGACCTGGTCAGCACCGCCGGCAGGTCCTGCGGGTAGTAGCGCTCGTCGGTGCCGGCCAGCTCGTCCAGGGACCACCAGCGGTGGCCCGTGACACTGGCCCGCTCGATCTCGTCGAAGCCCGCCGTGTCCACCTCCCAGTCCGGGACGCGGACCAGGAAGAACTCCTGCTCCTGCCGGTACCAGACCCCGTCGAACGGGAACTCGACCGTCTCGGCCCACACCGGTGGACCCAGCTCGGCGGGGGTGAGCCGCAGCCCGGTCTCCTCGGCCAGCTCGCGGGCCGCGCCGTCGGCCGGGCTCTCTCCCGGGTCGAGCCCACCACCGGGGGTGAACCAGTAGGCGTGGCCCGGTCGGGCGGGGTCGGTGCCGGCGAAGAGCAGCACCCGGCCGGCCGCGTCGACGAGCAGCACCCGGGCCGCGCGACGAGGGGTGTAGACGGTCACCGCCCAAGCCTGCCAGACGGCTCCGACGAACGCCCACGCCGTCCGGGGTCAGGGATTGGGAATCCCGTCGAACTGCTTCGGGACGGTGAGCCAGGTCGCCCGGTTGACCGGCCAGAAGACGGTGAACGCCCGCCCGACGACCTGGTCCTCGGGGATGGTGGCCTCGGTGATGTCCTGCCCGGACTGCTGCCAGTGCTCCAGCGAGTCGCCGGAGGCCTCCCGGTGGTCACCCATCACCCAGAGCCGATCCCGCGGCACGGTGATGTCGAAATCCTGGTCCGCCGGCTTGTTCCCGGGAAAGATGAACGGCTCGTCCAGCGACCGGCCGTTGATGACCAGCCGGTCCTGGGCGTCGCAGCAGACCACGTGGTCGCCGCTGACCCCGATCACCCGCTTGATGAAGTCCTCGCCCTCCGGGTTGCCGCTCCACGCGGTGGGTGCCTTGAAGACGATCACCTCGCCCCGGTGCGGCGACCGGAAGTCGTAGACCAGCTTGTTGACCAGCACCCGATCGTCGATCTTGAGAGTGTTCTCCATGGACGGCGAGGGGATGAAGAAGGTCTGCAGCACGAAGGCACGCACCAGCACTGCGACCAGGATCGCCACGCCCAGGAGGATGGGCAGCTCCTTCCAGAAGGAACTGCGAGGTTTCTCGGTCTGCTCGTCAATCACGGGAGGAGCCTACGACGCCGGGCACGCGGGGGTCGCCCGGAACGCGCGAGAACGGAGAGGGCCGCCGTGACCGGGAGGATCAGGACGACGCCGCCCACCGGGTCGGGGTCGACGAGGGCCGGCCCGGCCGGCGCGCCGTCCGCCCGGGGCAGGCTGGAGAAGGTGTCCGGCACGGGCAGCGAGGTCCACCGCTCGGAGGGCCAGACGATCATGAAGGCCCGGCCCACCACGTTGCCGATCGGCACCGGACCCTGACAGCGGGCGTCCTGGGAGACCAGCCGATGGTCACCCATCACGAAGATCTGCCCGGCCGGCACGACGACCTCGGTGAACTGCCGGGACCGGCACTCCTTCGGGTTCGGCGGCAGCTCGGCCGGCGAATCCTCGGACACGTACGCCCGCTCGTCCAGCGGTATGCCGTTGACCACGACCCGGCCCTTGTCGCAGCACCAGACCTTGTCCCCGGGGATCCCGATGACCCGCTTGATGAAGTCCTTCTCGCCGGGGCGGCTGACCCCGACCAGATCGCCGAGGGTGCGGCCGACCTTCCCGGCGAGGCCGGCCGGCGGCGCCGGGGTCTCCTGGGCGACCCACTTGTCGGTGCCGCGGAAGACCACCACCTCGCCGCGCACCGGATCCCGGACGTCGTAGATGACCTTGTTGACCAGCACCCGGTCGCCGATCAGCAGAGTGTTCTCCATCGACCCCGAGGGGATGAAGAACGCCTGGAGCAGGAAGGTGCGGATCAGCACGGCGAGGCAGAAGGCGACGATCAGGAGCAGGGGCAACTCCTGCCAGAGGGGCATCTGCCGCCTGGTGCGCCGGGCCCGCCGGCGCCACGGATCGACGGTGCCGTCCTCGTCAAGCATCTGCACCATGCCACTCTCCGGTCCGCAGAAACGACACTACCGCCCGGGAGCCTCGTCGTGAGACCCCGCGGGCGGTAGTGGACTGCTGTGCCGCGCGATACACCGCTGCGGCGTCGCTGCCCTTCTGCGCCCGTACGACCAGGGTAATGCGATCCGGTCGATACGACATCCGCGCAGTTCAGGCGGCGTGGCGGGCGGTGGTTCAGCTGGACTGCTTCTCGCGCAGCTCCTTGATCTTGGCCTTCTTGCCGCGCAGCTCGCGCAGGTAGTACAGCTTGGCGCGGCGGACGTCACCGCGGGTCACGACCTCGATCCGGTCGATGCCCGGGCTGTTGATCGGGTAGGTCCGCTCCACACCGACACCGAAGCTGACCTTGCGGACCGAGAAGGTCTCGCGCAGACCGTCACCCTGGCGGCGGATGACGACGCCCTGGAAGATCTGGACACGGGACCGGTTGCCCTCGACGACCCGCGCGTGCACCTTCACGGTGTCACCGGCACGGAAGTCGGGGAGGTCGACCCGCTTCGACTGGGCGTCAAGAGCGTCCAGGATGTTCATCGCTGTGTCCTCGTGAGGCTCACGGCGCACCGTCAGTCGGTGCGCGGATGGGTGATTCTGATCCCCGGGTGGTGGCCGACGCGCCGGCTCCGGTCGGGGATCCTCGCAGCCGCCCGCGGGCGCGGGCGGATGCGGCAACCCCTCTACTCTGCCACATCCTCCGGCGACGGCTGAAATCCGCCCCGGTCCACCGCGGCCCGGTCCCGCTTGTCCAGGCTCTCCGGTGGCAGCGCGGCGATCATGTCGGGTCGGCGCGCGGCCGTCCGGGTCAGCGCCTCGTCCCGCCGCCAGCGGGCGATCCGCCCGTGGTCACCGGAGCGGAGCACCTCCGGCACCTCGTGCCCGCGCCAGCTCGCTGGCTTGGTGTACATCGGCGCCTCGAGCAGCCCGTGGGCGTGCGACTCCTCGTCCAGCGAGCCGGCGTTGCCGAGCACCCCGGGCAGCAGCCTGGTCACCGCCTCCAGGATCACCAGCACCGCGACCTCGCCACCGAACAGCACGTAGTCGCCGAGGGAGACCTCGGTCACCCGCATCCGGGTGGACGCGTGGTCGAGCACCCGCTGGTCGATGCCCTCGTACCGGCCGCAGGCGAAGAGCAGGTGCGACTCGGCGGCCAACTCGTGCGCCATGGCCTGGGTGAACCGGACGCCGGCCGGCGAGGGCACCAGCAGCCGGGGCAGCGTGTGGCCGTCCGGGCTGAGCTCGTCGGGGGCCAGGGCGTCCAACGCCTCACCCCACGGTTCCGGCCGCATCACCATGCCGGGGCCGCCGCCGTAGGGCGTGTCGTCGACCGTGCGGTGCACGTCGTGGGTCCAATTCCGCAGATCGTGTACGGCCAGCCGCAGCGTGCCGTTCGCCCGGGCCTTGCCGATCAGCGACAGGTCCAGCGGGGCGAAGTACTCCGGGAAGATCGACACGATGTCGACGCGCATGGGGGGTGCTCCGGCGGTCTAGAGATCGAGCAGACCGGCGGGCGGGTCGACGACGACGCGACCGCCGGCGAGGTCGACCTCGGGCACGATCGCCTTGACGAACGGGATCAACGCGGTACGCCCCTCGGAACGGCGCACCACCAGCAGGTCGGACGCGGGAGCGTGATCGATCCTGGCCACCTCGCCCACCCGCTCGCCGGCCGGGGTGACCACGGCGAGACCGACCAGCTGGTGGTCGTGGAACTCCTCCGGGTCCTCCGGCGACGCGACGTCGCCGCTGTCGACCGTGAGCAGGGTGCCGCGCAGCGCCTCGGCGACGTCCCGCTCCAGCACGCCCTCGAAGGCCACCAACAGCCGGCCCTGGTGCCAGCGCACCGCCTCGATGGTCAGCTCGGCCGGCACCTGGAATGGCACGCCCGGACCGGACGCCGGGTTGGCCGGGGGTGTCACCCCCGGCTCGGTGCGCAGCACCGACCCGGGGGTGAACCGTGCTTCGGGCTCATCGGTCCGCACCTCCACGGTGACCTCACCGCGGAGCCCGTGCGGCTTGCCGATCCTGCCGACGACGAGAAGCATCAGTACGAGTCGACGATGTCGACGCGTACTCCACGCCCGCCGATGGAGCCGATCACCTGGCGCAGTGCCTTGGCGGTCCGGCCGGACCGCCCGATCACCGTGCCGAGGTCCTCCGGGTGCACGCGGACCTCGAGCCGCTTGCCCCGACGGGAATCGACCATCCGCACCCGGACGTCGTCCGGGTGGTCGACGATCCCCTTGACCAGGTGCTCCAGGGCGGGACGCAGCGCCATGTCAGGCCTGCTCGCCGGACTCGGCACCGGTCTGCTCCGCGGCCTTCGGCGCCTCAGCCTCGGCCGGGGCGGCCTCCGCCTTCGGAGCCTCCGCCCTGGGAGCCTCCGCCTTCGGAGCCTCCGCCTTGGGAGCCTCCGCCTTCGGAGCCTCCGCCTTGGGAGCCTCCGCCTTGGCGGCCTTCTTGGCCGGCTTGGCCGGGGTCTCCGGAGCCAGGCCGGCGGCAGCCTTCGCCTCGGCCTCGTACGCCGCCTTGCGGTCGGCCCGCTCCGGGGCGACCTTCAGCGGCGGCGGGGCCGGCAGGCCCTTGTACTTCTGCCAGTCACCGGTCAGCTCCAGCAGACGCTGCACCGCCTCGCTCGGCTGCGCGCCGACGGAGAGCCAGTACTGAACCCGCTCCGACTTGACCACGATCACCGAAGGGTCTTCCTTCGGCTGGTACACGCCCACGAACTCGATCGCGCGACCGTCACGCTTGGTGCGCGAGTCGGCGACGACGATGCGGTACTGCGGGTTGCGGATCTTGCCCATCCGCAGGAGCCGGATCTTTACGGCCACAGTTGTTTCGCTCCTGTTGCGATCTCACTGCCCGGTACGGGCGGTGCATGGGTGAGCGCCAACCGGCCCAGTGGGGTTTGGGACGGAGACCACTCGATGGACTGGCGACGCGCCCGGGTTAGAGGGCGCCGGACGCGCGCCGGATACCAACGAACCATTCTGCCAGATCCGGCGCGGATCTCTCACACCGGACCCGGACAGGTCACCCAAGCTGCGCGGCCGGGTGACGGAGGACACCGTCAGCGGACCGGCGGACGGTCCCAGCCGAGCGGCAGTTCGTCCGGTACGCCCCATTCTGCCGGCGGGGTGAAGTCGCACCAGGTGCCGTCGAAGGGGAAGGCACCGGCCTCGGCGAGGACGATCACCCGCTCCCCCTCCACCCGGACCGCCTTCTCGTCGGCCACCCAGTAGTCGTCGGGGAAGGCGAGGCGTTCGACGAACTCCTCCTCGTCCTTCCACTCCCAGCGGCGGTCCGGCCGGACCAGCACGTCCAGGTCCTGGTCCACCACGTCGACCCCGGCCACCGGACCGTCGTCCCAGCGGATGCCCGGTTCCTCCAGGTTGACGTACCAGTGGGAGAAACCGTCCCGGGCGTCCCGGAACCACCAGACCGAGTGGGCCGCCCCGGTGGGCAGGAACTTCAGCAGCCCCGGCCCGTTCCACCGGCCGAGCGCGAGCCGGTAGGAGGTGCCCACCCACTCGGTGAACGGCATCGCCCGCATGCCCCGCCCGTCGGCGGCGACCTCGTTCGCCACCGGCGAGCCCGGGGCCAGCCAGAGCAGCAGGCCCCGGTCGTCGTCGAGCACCACCCGGGCCGGCCGGACCCAACCGATCCGGCCGTTCCGCACGTTCCGGTGCATGATCAGCCGGCCCGGCGTGAACCGGGCGACGGGGCCGCCGGGTCGCACCTCAGTAGGCGCGGGCGAGGATGGCGACCAGGTCGGACTCGTCCTCCGAGTCCGGCACCGAGCCGTCGGCACGCAGCAGGCACCGGACCGTCACGCCCTGGCCGTTCGCCTCCGCCTCGCCCTGGACGCCGACCGCCGACCACGGCACCTTGGCCCAGCCGGTGGCCGCCGCCTCGATCGCCTCCGCGAGGGTCGACACCTCGACGGTGCGGGACCGGCGGTGGGCCAGGGCCTGGTCGTGCAGCGTCCGCTGGTCGGCCCCCAGGGCGGCGAGGACCGCGCCGACCACGTCGGCGACCGGCGTCGGGGACTTCGAGCCGTCCGTACGCCGGACCACCACCGCGTTGCCGGCGGCCAGGTCGCGGGGGCCGACCTCGACACGTACCGGATAGCCGCGCAGCTCGGCGTCGACGGCCCGGCGGCCGAACGGGGTGTCGGTGCGGTCGTCGAGCGCGACCCGGACGCCGGCGTCGCGCAGCCCGTCGCGGAGCTTGGCCGCCGCCTCGCCGACGCCCTCGCCGGACTTGACCACCATCACGTACGCCTGGATCGGCGCCAGCCTCGGCGGCACCCGCAGCCCGTTGTCGTCGCCGTGGGCCATGATCAGGCCGCCGAGCATCCGGGTCGAGGTGCCCCAGGAGGTGGTCCAGGCGTGCTCCCGGCCGCCCTCGGCCGAGGAGTAGCTGATGTCGAACGCCTTGGCGAAGTTCTGCCCCAGCTCGTGACTGGTGCCCAGCTGGAGTGCCTTGCCGTCACCCATCATGCCTTCGCAGGTGTAGGTGGCGGTCGCGCCGGCGAAGCGCTCCCGGGTGGTCTTCAGGCCGACCACCACCGGGATGCCGAGGACGTTGACCATCAGGTCCTCGTACGCCTCGTGCAGGATCCGGCGGGCGTAGGCGCGGGCGTCCTCGCGGGTCGCGTGCGCGGTGTGCCCCTCCTGCCAGAGGAACTCGCTGGTGCGCAGGAAGATCCGGGGGCGCAGCTCCCAGCGGACCACGTTGGCCCACTGGTTGAGCAGCAGCGGCAGATCGCGGTACGAGTCGATCCACTTGGCCATGAACTCGCCGATCACCGTCTCGCTGGTGGGGCGTACCACCACCGGCTCGGCGAGCTTCTTGCCACCACCGTGGGTGACCACGGCCAGCTCCGGCGAGAAGCCCTCGACGTGCTGGGCCTCGCGCTTGAGGTAGCTCTCCGGGATGAAGAGCGGGAAGTACGCGTTCTCCGCGCCGGCCGCCTTGATCCGGGCGTCCATCTCGGCCTGCATCCGCTCCCAGATGGCGTAGCCGGCCGGTCGGATCACCATGGTCCCCCGGACCGGGCCGTTGTCGGCCAACTTCGCCTTGGCGATCAGGTCCTGGTACCAGCGGGGAAAGTCTTCCGCACGGGGTGTGAGCACGCGAGCCATGACCGCACATCCTATGCGCCGCCCGCCGGGCCGCCGCGCTCGGGCGCGCCCGGGCCTCGGGAGCACCGTCCAGGCGGGCGCGCGCGGGGCAGCGGAACGGGCCCCGCGGTGATTAGCATCTGCGGCCATGTCCCCGCTGCGCTCCCTGTTCGGCCGCGCCTCCGGGCCGGCCCCGCTGCCGTATCCGCCCACCTCGCCGGAGGGGCTGACCGCCCGCTGGGTGCGCTGGGTGGCGGCGCACGGGCCGACGAAGAACCCGGTCCGTGACACCACCGGCGAGCACGCCGGGCACCACCAGCCGGACGACGGGTGGTTCCTGGCCGGCACCGACGGCGGGTCGGTGACCCGGCGCTGCGCGGTGCCCACCGGCCGGCCGCTGTTCTTCCCGGCGTTCAACATGTGGCAGTTCCCGGCTGGCCCGGGCGAGGTGCCGGTGGTGTCCCGGGCGACCGGGCACGCGCAGCTCGACGGGGTGCCGCTGCCACTGGCGACGGTCGGCACTCCGACCCCGTTCGAGGTACGCGGCGCGCTCGGCAACGGGGTGACGTCCACTTCCCATCCGACGCCGGTCACCTGCTGGGGCCTCTGGGTCAGCCTCCCGCCGCTGGCCCCCGGCGCCCACGAGCTGACCTTCGGCGGCAGCGACGGCGGCGGCTTCTGGGTGGAGGCGCAGTACCGCCTCTTCGTGAGCTGAGCCGTCCGACCGCCCGAAGGCTTCCGGGCACCATGGGCGAACCCAGGGACTCGGCCCGCCAGGGGCGGGATCAGCGGATGACGGTGCCGCGGAGGACGATGCGGGACGGGGTGCGGACCACGCGGAGGTCGCGGCGCGGGTCCTCCGGGTAGACGACCAGGTCGGCGAGGCCGCCCTCGACCAGGCCGGGAAAGCCGAGCCACGCCCGGGCGCCCCAGGAGGCGGCGGCGAGGACGTCCAGGGTGGACATGCCGGCCTGCTCGTGCAGCAGCAGCATCTCCTCGGCGGCGAGCCCGTGGTCGATCCCACCGCCCGCGTCGGTGCCGACGTAGATCGGCACGCCCGCCTCGTAGGCGGCCCGGACCACCTCGGGGAAGCGGTCGCGCAGGGCGAGCATGTGGTCGGCGTACCCGGGGAATCTGGCCCGGGCCTGCTCGGCGATGTCACCGAAGGTCCGGATGTTGATCATCGTGGGGATCAGCGCGGTGCCCTGCCGGGCCATCAGGTCGACCAGGTCGAGGCTCAGCCCGGTGCCGTGCTCCACCGAGTCCACCCCGGCCCGCACCATGATCTCCACGGCCGACTCGGAGAAGGTGTGCACGGCGGCGCGTACCCCGGCGGCGTGCGCGGCCGCGACGGCGGCGGTCATGGTGTCGGCGTCCCAGGCCGGCGCGAGGTCGCCCACGCCCCGGTCGATCCAGTCGCCGACCAGCTTGACCCAGCCGTTGCCGGCGGCGGCCTGCGCCGCCACCGTCGCGGCCACCTCCGCCGCGCCGACCTCCACGCCGATGTCGCGCAGGTAGCGCTTCGGCGGCGCGACGTGCCGTCCCGCGCGGGCTAGCCGCGGCAGGTCCGGCTCGTCGTCCAACTCGGGATACGGGTACGGCGAGCCGGCGTCCCGGATCGCGAGCACCCCGGCGTCCCGGTCGGTGCGGGCCAGCTCGCGGGCCTGGTCGAGGGAGGTGATGGGGGCGCCACCGCGGGCGATGCCGATGTGGCAGTGCGCGTCGGTCAGCCCCGGCAGCACGAAGCCGCCGTCAGCCACCGTCTCCGCGCCCGGCACCGGTTCGAAGGTGACCCGGTCGTCGACCAGCCAGAGATCCCGGACCTCGTCGTCCGGCAGGAGCACACCGCGCACATGCAGAGCCATGAGCACAGTCCTACCGGATCACTCCGCGTCCCGCGCGAGCAGCCCGGCTTGCCGGCTCCGGAAACGACGGCGGCCCCGCCACCGGGACGGGTGGCGGGGCCGCGCGACGTCAACGCGGGATCAGCGGGGGCTGTTGTCACCCTTGCCGAGCTTGTTGAAGTCGATCTTCGGGAGCTTGAAGCCGGGCGGCAGGCCCTGGCCGCCGGCCAGGTCGCCCGGGTCCAGACCCGGCGGGAGCTGCGGCATGCCGCCCGGGAAGCCGCCCGGCAGCCCGGCGCCCGCCCCGGTACGCGGCCGGTTGCCGCCCTTGGTGCCCTTGCGCTTGTTCTTCGGCGACTTGGTCGCCTTGCGCCGACCACCGCCGGGCAGGCCCATCATGCCGCCCATCTGCTTCATCATCTTCTGCGCGTCGGTGAAGCGGTTGAGCAGCTGGTTGACGTCCATCACGGTGACCCCGGAGCCGCCGGCGATCCGGGCCCGGCGGGAGCCGTTGATGATCTTCGGGTTGGTGCGCTCGCCCGGGGTCATCGACCGGATGATCGCGGTGACCCGGTCGAAGTGCTTGTCGTCCAGCTCGGCGAGCTGGTCCTTCATCTGCCCCATGCCGGGCATCATGGCCAGCACGTTGGCGATCGGGCCCATCCGGCGGACCGCCATGAGCTGTTCGAGGAAGTCCTCCAGGGTGAACTGCTCGCCGCCCATCAGCTTGGCGGTCATCTTCTCCTTCTGATCGGAGTCGAAGGCCTGCTCGGCCTGCTCGATCAGAGTGAGGACGTCGCCCATGCCGAGGATCCGGCTGGCCATCCGGTCGGGGTGGAAGACGTCGAAGTCCTCCAGCTTCTCGCCGGTGGAGGCGAAGAGGATCGGCTGCCCGGTGACCTCCCGGACCGACAGCGCGGCGCCACCGCGCGCGTCGCCGTCAAGCTTGGACAGGACGACGCCGGTGATGCCGACGCCGTCGCGGAACGCCTCGGCGGTCCGCACCGCGTCCTGACCGACCATCGCGTCGATGACGAAGATGACCTCGTCCGGCTGGACGGCGTCGCGGATGTCCGCGGCCTGCTGCATCATCTCGGCGTCGATACCGAGGCGACCCGCGGTGTCGACGATGACGATGTCCCGGGCGGCCCGCTTGGCGTGCTCGATCGAGGCGCGCGCCACCTGCACCGGGTCGCCGACGCCGTTGCCGGGCTCCGGGGCGTACACCTCGACGCCGGCGCGCCCACCGAGCACCTGGAGCTGCCCGACGGCGTTGGGGCGCTGGAGGTCGGCGGCGACCAGCAGCGGCTGGTGGCCCTGGGCCTTGAGCCAGCGGGCCAGCTTGCCGGCGAGGGTGGTCTTACCGGAACCCTGGAGGCCGGCCAGCATGATCACCGTCGGCGGGTGCTTGGCGAACTGGAGCCGCCGGCCCTCGCCGCCGAGGACGTTGACCAGCTCCTCGTTGACGATCTTGATGATCTGCTGCGCCGGGTTGAGCGCCTGCGAGACCTCGGAGCTCCGGGCGCGCTCCTTGACGTTCGCGATGAAGCCCTTGACCACCGGCAGGGCGACGTCGGCCTCCAGCAGCGCCATGCGGATCTCGCGCGCGGTGGCGTCGATGTCGGCGTCGGTGAGCCGACCCTTGCCGCGAAGCTTGGTGAAGATCCCGGACAGGCGGTCACTCAAGGTGTCAAACACACGAACATCCCGTTTGTCAGTGTTCCGGCGGGTACGACTCGGCCGGCGCGCACAAGGCCGGCCACCCGCAAGGGTAACCGTCCCACCTCGCCCCTGCTTCCCGCCGGCCCGGCCGGGGCCGCCCTCGTCAAGATCGCCCTACCTGCGACGACGGCCACCGTGGTCCTGCCCGACAGAAGGCGCACCGTTCCCCCAGACGATCACGACCGCACCAGCCCCGACTGGTACGCGAAGACCACCAGCTGGGCCCGGTCCCGGGCGCCCAGCTTGATCATCGCCCGGCTGACGTGGGTACGCGCGGTGGCCGGACTGACCACCAGCCGGTCGGCGATCTCGACGTTGCTCAGCCCCTCCCCGACCAGCCCCACCACCTCCCGCTCCCGGTCGGTGAGGGCGCCGAGCCGGGGGTGGGGTCGGGGCACCCGGGCCGGCCGGGTGGCGAACTCCCGGACCACCCGCCGGGTCACCGACGGCGACAGCAGCGCCTCGCCCTCGGCGACCAGCCGGATCGCCCGCAGCAGCTCGGCCGGGCGGGTGTCCTTGGTGAGGAAGCCGCTCGCCCCGTGCCGCAGTGCGTCGAAGACGTACTCGTCCAGCTCGAAGGTGGTCAGCACCACCACCCGGGTTCCGCTCAGCTCCGGGTCGGCGACGATCCGCCGCGTCGCCTCGATGCCGTCGATGCCCGGCATCCGGACGTCCATCAGGACCAGGTCGGGCCGCTCCCGGCGGGCCAGCTCCACCGCGGCCAGCCCGTCGGCCGCCTCGCCCGCCACCGCGAGGTCGTCCTCGCTCTCCACCAGGGCCCGCAGGCCGATCCGGACCAGGTCCTGGTCGTCGGCGATCAACACCCTGATCATGTGAGCTCCTCCAGTGGCAGCGTCGCGTACACCCGGAATCCCCCGCCGGGCCCGGACCCGGCGGTGAAGGACCCGCCCAGCGCGGTGACCCGCTCGCGCATCCCGGCCAGACCGTGCCCGCCCCCGGGCCCCGCCCCGGACCGGCCGCCGTCGGGGCCTGCGGTCGCCGAGCCCCGGCCGGTGTCGGTCACCTCCACGCTGACCTCGGTCGGCGCGTACCCGACCCGGACGGTGGCGGTGGCCCGGCCGGCGTGGCGCAGCACGTTGGTCAGCGACTCCTGCACCACCCGGTACGCGGCCAGATCGACCGCGACGGGGAGCGTTCGCGGCTCCCCGGTGACCTCGACGTCAACCGGCAGCCCGGCGCTGGCCAGCCGGTCCCGCAGCTCCGGCAGCTGGGTCAGCCCGGGCGTCGGCGCCCGCTCCGCGCCGGCCTCCTCCTGCCGGACGACGGTGAGCGTGACCCGCAGCTCGTCCAGCGCCTCCTTGCTGGTGCGGCTGATCGCGGCCAACGCCGCCTCGGCCTGCTCGGGCCGCTTGGCCAGCAGGTGCAGCGCGATCTCCGCCTGCATGTGGATCGCCGCGAGTCCGTGCCCCACCACGTCGTGCACCTCCCGGGCGACCCGCAGCCGCTCGCCGTCGGCCAGTTGCCGGGCCTGCTCCGCCCGGGTACGCGCGCCACTCTCGCGAACCAGGCGGACCGTGGTCCCCACCGCGAAGGGAACCACCACCCAGGCGGCGGCCGGCATGATCCCCACCAGCCCCCACGGCCGCACGCCGGCGAAGACGCAGGCCAGCAGCACCGCCAGTGCCAGCCCGCAGGCGGTCGCCGCCACCCGGAGGGGCCGGTACGCGGCGACCGTGTAGACCGCGACGAAGAACGAGATCAGAATCGGGCCGTACGGGTAGCCGAGCAGGAGGTACGCCGTGCTGGCTACGGTGGCGACCGCCAGCGGCACCTCCGGCCAGCGGCGCCGGACGGCCAGCCCGAGCGCCGCGACCACCACCAGCGCGTAGGCCACGCCAGCCAGCGAGACGCCCTGTTCCGCCGCGGCGCCCCGGGTGCCGACCAGCCCGAAGGCGAGCAGCGCCGCGGCGAGGGCGGCGTCGGCGACGCCCACCCGCCAGCCGGCCCGGTCCCGCTCCACGCCGCCCTCCCCTTCCCGCACGCCGCAGCCCTAACCGATGTCCCGGCGGTGCAGCAGCCAGCCGCCCGCCGCCGCGAAGGCGACCAGGTAGGCCGCGACCACCAGCGCCGCCTGCGCGCCGCCGACCGCCGACGCGACACCCGGAGTGTCCAACGGCGCCCCGAGCGCCGCGGCCAGCGATCCCGCGTTGGGGCCGGGCAGCGTCCGCTGCACCTGCGCCACCCAGTCCAACAACGGGGCGGCGATCGCGGCGAGCAGGTTCTGCACCGCGAGCATCCACACCAGACCCAGCCCGACCGGCAGGGCCACCGCACGCAGGGCGACGGCGAGCACGACCCCGAGCATGGCCCACATCGACGCGATGAGCCACCCCGCCCCGATCCCGGTGAGCAGGTCGCCGAGGGAGGGCCAGTGCACCGGCTGGGACTCCGCCCCGGCGATCAGCGCGCTGCTCACCGCGCCGAGGGCGAAGACCGAGAGCACGACGACCAGCGCGGCGCCGGCCAGGGCGAGCAGCTGCCCGCCGTAGACCTCCAGCCGGGACGGCCCCTGCGACAACACCGTCTTCCAGGTGCCCCAGCCGTACTCGCCGCCGACCACGAGCACCCCGAGGATCAGCAGGATCGAGCCCAGGAAGACCGGCAGCCCGCCGAGCGAGTTGCCCACCAGCCGGTCCGGCAGCAGCATCGGCAGGGTGCGGTCGCTGTTCGGGCCCGCGGTGCCGCCGGCGTAGCCGGCGTACGGGAAGACGTAGGTGAACAACAGCGAGAGCACCAGCGTGATGGCGAGCAGCAGCCACGCCGCCGGCCGCCGTACCAGCTTCGCCGTCTCCGCCCGCAAACTACGCGACATCAGCCGTCCCCTTCCCGATCAGTTCGAAGAACACCTGCTCCAGGTCACGCTCTCGCGGCCGCAGCTCCCGCACCGCCACTCCCGCCCCGACCAGCTCCGCGTTGAGCCAGGCCGCCCGCTCCGGCTCGACCGACAGGTCGAGCCCGCCGTCGACCACCCGCACCCGTTCCGTACCGATCAACGCGCGGGCGTGCGCGGCGGCGTCGTCCAGCGGGTCCGCCAGCACCCGCAGCCCGGTGACGCCCCGCAGCTCGGCCACGCTGCCCTCGGCGACCAGCCGGCCGCGCGAGATCACCCCGACCCGGTCACAGACCTGCTCGACCTCGCCGAGCAGGTGGCTGGAGAAGAGCACCGTGCAGCCGCTGGCGCCGAGCCGGCGGATCAGCGCGCGCATGTCGGCCATACCGGCCGGGTCGAGGCCGTTGGTGGGTTCGTCGAGGATGAGCAGGCGCGGATCCTTGAGCAGCGCGGCGGCGACGCCGAGGCGCTGCTTCATGCCCATTGAGTAGGTGGCATAGCGGTCCCCGGCCCGGTCGGCCATCTCGACCAGCTCCAGCACCAGCGGCACCCGATCGGCGACGGTTCCGGCGTAGCGGGCGAGCACGCGGAGGTTCTCCCGCCCGGACAGGTACGGGTAGAAGGCCGGGCCCTCGATCAGCGCGCCCACCCCGGCGAGCCGGCCCGCACCCGGCGGTCGGCCGAGCAGCCGCACCGTGCCGGCGGTGGGGCGTACCAGGCCGAGCAGCATGCGCAGCGTGGTGGTCTTGCCGGCGCCGTTGGGGCCGAGGAAGCCGTACACCTCGCCGGCCCGCACGGTCAGGTCGAGTTCCTGCACGGCGGTCAGGCCGCCGTACCGCTTGGTTAGCCCTTCGGTCTGCACTGGCAGGTTCATGCCCTGACGGTGCCGGGCGGCGGAGCGTTCAGCGTCGTCCCGACAGCGGCTCCCCGCGTACGCCGCCCGACGTAGATCGGGCGGGAGTCTCTCTCAGTTGGATGGCCTCCCGCACGTCCTCGCGGTGCAGGCCGGTCCCGCCTCTCGAGCTCGGCAATGGTCCAGGCCATCGCCAGTACCCGCCGGGCGCAGCCGGACCTGTCCCTACCCGGCAAAGCGGCCAGGGGCGTTGCCCGCGCGCCGGTGCGCCCGGACCACGCCCCGCGCCCACCTCAGCATGTCGCACCCGTCGTCCCGGCACTGCCCGCAGCGCCCCGTGGCCCGGTGCTCGCTCGGCTGCTCCCGGTGCTGCGTGATCACCCGCTTGGCCGTCCAGAGCACCAGGGCCGGCGTGACCGGTCCGTCATCCATGGGCACCGCTCCACCTCCAGAACGGGCAGGTCCGGCCACCGATCCCCGATCAAGTAGCCGGACCGCTCACCGTGCCCGCAAGATCGACGTGCGCCACGGGCCTTCGTCACCGATCGTAGGCTTGTACGAGCATGAACGTCTAGGAACGTATCTAAAGAATCTCGGTCATTCCTGGTTGGCTAGCGTCGTCTCATGATCGATCCCGACGGCCCCGTGCCCGTCTATCGGCAGGTAGCGGACCTTCTCGCCGCTCGGATCTCCAGTGGCGCACTTGCGCCGCACCGGCCCATCCCGAGCGAGTCCACGATCGTCCAGGAGTACGGCATCGCGCGGGGTACGGCGCGGCGAGCGGTGGCCCTGCTGCGCGAGCGCGGGTTGGTCTACACCGTGCCGCAGCGCGGGACGTACGTCGGGCAGCCGGAGAGCTGAAACGGCCCGGACCCGCACGAGGTGCGGACCGTTCGTCCAGGGTGGCTCAGGCTGCCGCAGACGCCTTGCTCTTGCCTACCTTGGCCGTGCGCCGCTCCAGCCCGGCCAGGGCCGCAGCGGCGCGCTCGCGGCTCTGCCTGTCCACCGCGTTGAGGTAGCCGGACGGCGTCCGCACGAATCAGACGGCGGCGAGGACGGCGGCCTCCAGGCGTGCCCGCTCGGCGTCGTCCGGCCAGCCGCCGACCAGGTAGAAGGCGTCCACCACGTCGGCGCCGAGGGTGGAGATGCGGGCCGCCCGCACCTGTGCGCCGGCCTCGTCGAGGGCGCAGGTCACCCGGTAGAGCAGGCCCGCCGCGTCGGCCGCCCGCAGCTCGAGCAGCACCGCGTCGGTGGCCGCCTCCCGGTGCCAGACCACCCGGGGTGCGGCGCCCGCCCCGGGCGCGGCGAGGGCCCGGCCGCGCAACCGTTGGGTGACCGAGACGTCGCCGCCGACCGCCCGGCGCAGGTCGGCGCTGAGCGCGATCGGGTCGGGCGCGAGGCCGTACCGGGGTTGCACCCGGCATTCGACCAGGGCCCGGCCGTCGACCGTGGAGGCGTCCGCGGAGAGCACCTCCAGCCGGTGCAGGGCCAGGCAGCCGGCGACCGTCGCGAGCAGGCCGCGCCGGTCCGCCGCGGCCACCGCCACCCGGTCCTCGGTCAGGTGTACGACCGGGAGCGGCCCCGCCACCAGCGCCGGGTCGGGGGCCGGGGGCGCGGGCAGGACGCCGGTGTCCAGCGCGGTACGCACCCGGGCGACCAGCTCGGCGACGAGCCGCCCCTTCCAGTCCGACCAGGCGGCCGGGCCGGTGGCGGCGGCGTCGGCGCGGACCAGGGCGTGCAGCAGGTCCAGGGTGGTGGTGTCGCCGACCTTGTCCGCCACGTCGGCGATGGTCTTCGGGTCGGCGAGGTCCCGGCGGGTGGCCACGTCGGGCAGGAGCAGGTGCAGCCGGACCAGCGCGCCGATCAGTGCCGCCTCCCGCTCGGGCAGCCCGATCCGGGCGGCCACCGCCTCCGCGAGGGGCGCCCCGACGGTGCTGTGGTCCCCCGGCAGTCCCTTGCCGATGTCGTGCAGGAACGCGCCGAGCAGCAGCAGGTCGGGGCGGTCCACCTCGCGGGTGTGCCGGCTCGCCTCGTACGCGGTCTGCACCAAGTGCCGGTCCAGGGTGAACCGGTGCACCGGGTTGTGCTGGGGCAGGCTGCGCAGCCGGGTCCACTCGGGCAGCCAGCCGTCGATCAGGCCGTACCGGTCGCAGGTTTCCCAGGCGGGCACCAGGCCGGGACCGGCACCGAGCAGGGTGATCAGCGCGGCACGGGCGGCCGGCGGCCAGGGCGCCGGCAGCGGCGGGCAGTACGCGGCCAGCCACTCGCAGGTGGCCCGGGCGATCGGCAGCCGGGTGATGGCCGCGGCGGCGGCGACCCGCAGCGACAGGCTGGGGTCGGGGCGGGCCCCGATGGCGGTGCGGGCGAGCACCAGCTCGCCGTCGTGCTCGACGACGTCCCGGGCGACGGGCCGGCGGACCGGCCGGCCGTCGGCGCCCCGGCGGCGGCCGGAGCGGAGCCGGTCGGCGGCGCGCCAGGCGTCGTCGAGGGCGTGGCTGACGGTGCGGGCGTCCCCGGCGACCCGGCGCAACAGGGCGTCGCCGTCGTCCAGGCTGAGCAGCTTGGCGACCCCGTCGCGTTCCTGCGCGACGAGCGGGTCGACCCGGCGGCCGACCTGCTGGTGCAGGGCGTCGCGGGTGTCCAGCAGCCGCAGGTGGGCGGCGCGGACGGCCGGGCGGAGCGCGTCGGTGATCCCGGCGGTGGCGATGGCCCGGAGGATACCGACGTCGCGCAGCCCGCCGGCGGCCTCCTTCAGGTCGCCCTCCAGCAGGAAGGCGAGTTCGCCGTGGGTGGCCCAGCGGGCGGCGGTGATCTCCTTCAGGCCGGGGAGCTGGCGGACGGCGGTGCGCCGCCAGTGGTCGGTGGCGGTGCGGATGAGCTGGTCGGCGAGGGCCCCGTCGCCGGCGACGTAGCGGGCGTCGAGCAGTCCGAGGGCGACCTTGACGTCGTCCTGGGCCACCGAGAGCGCCTCGGCGACGGTCCGTACGGAGTGGTCGAGCCGGAGCCCGGCGTCCCAGATCGGGTACCAGAGCGAGGCGGCCAGCTCGTCGGTGCCGGGCACCCCGGCGTGCAGCAGCACCAGGTCGAGGTCCCCGTACGGCGCGCACTGCCGCCGCCCCAGCCCGCCGACCGCGATCAGCGCGATCCCGTCCCGCGGGGGTAGCAGCCCCGCGAGCCACGACTCGAACGCCTCCGCCCGCGCGGCCCGCGCCCCCGCCCCGATCCCGCCGGGAAGGCCGACGACCTCGTTGATCAAGAGGTTTGCGTCGCCGTCGCCGGGGTGTCCTGACGCATTATTCTTGATCAACGAGGTCATCGGATGCGGCTCCTTACAGGGCGTCCAGGCCGCGTTCGCCGGTGCGGACGCGGACGACCTCCTCGACGCCGGTCACCCAGACCTTGCCGTCGCCGATCTTGCCGGTTCGGGCCGCCGCCACGATCGCATCGACGATCTTGTCGACGTCCATCTCGTCGGTGAGCACCTCGACCCGGATCTTGGGCAGGAACTCGACCGTGTACTCGGCACCCCGGTAGACCTCGGTGTGCCCCTTCTGCCGGCCGTACCCCTGGACCTCGCTGACGGTCAGGCCGGCCACGCCGAGGGCGTGCAGGGCCTCCTTCACCGCGTCCAGCTGGTACGGCTTGATGACCGCGGTCACCAGCTTCATGTCCAACCCCTCCATCCCAGGAACGTTAACCGGCGACCTTTTCGCTGACCGGCTCGGCGGTCTCGTCCGCCGGCCCGGCGGACTCCGGGGCCGGCTTGGTGGCGCCGATCCCGGCCATCGCGAACGCGCCGCCCGCGCTGCTGCCCGTGGTGGGCGAGAGGTCGTACGCGCTCTCCGCGTGCTCGGCGACGTCGATGCCGGCGACCTCGTCCTCGGCGTCGGAGCGTAGCCCGATCAGCTTCTTGACGACGAGGGCGATCAGCGCGGCCACGCTGAACGAGTAGACCGAGACGATGCCGCTGGCCAGCGCCTGCCGGCCGAGCTGGGTGACCCCGCCACCGTAGAAGAGGCCCTCGCTGGCGCCCAGGCCCTCGATGGCCGAGTTGACCTGGAGGGTGGCGAAGAGGCCGATGGAGAGCGAACCGATCCAACCGGCGACGAAGTGCACGCCGACCACGTCGAGCGAGTCGTCGAAGCCGAGCCGGTACTTCAGGCCGACCGCGACCGCGCAGACCGCGCCGGCGACGAGGCCGAGCAGCACCGACGGGAGCGGGGCGATGAAGCCGCAGGCCGGGGTGATGGCGACCAGGCCGGCGACGGCGCCCGAGGAGGCGCCGACCAGGGTGGGCCTGCCGCTGCGCAGCCACTCCACGACGACCCAGCCGACCAGGCCGGCGGCGGTGGCGACCTGGGTGTTGACGAAGGCCACCGCGGTGGTGCCGTCGACGGTCAGCTCGGAGCCGGCGTTGAAGCCGAACCAGCCGAACCAGAGCAGGCCGGCGCCGAGGGCGACCAGCGGGACGTTGTGCGGCTTGAAGCTCTCCTTCGGCCAGCCGATGCGCTTGCCGAGGATCAGCACCAGGCCCAGGCCGGCGGCGCCGGCGTTGATGTGGACCGCGGTGCCACCGGCGAAGTCCAGCGCCTTGATCTTGGAGCCGATGAAGCCGCCGCCCCAGACCCAGTGCGCGACCGGCACGTAGACCAGGGTGAACCAGGCGAAGGCGAAGAGCAGCCAGCCGGAGAACTTCAGCCGGTCGGAGACCGCGCCGGAGATCAGGGCCACGGTGATGACGGCGAACATCATCTGGAAGACCATGAAGACGTAGGTGGGGATGCCGGTCCCCGCGCCGAGGAAGAGCCACTCCTCGCCGATGAAGTTCGTCTGCGTGCCGAAGTACTGGGTGAAGCTGCCGATCACGTTGTTGGCCCCGGCGCTGTCGTTGGTGCCGAACGCCAGGGTGAAGCCGTAGATGACCCAAAGTACGGAGATGAGCCCGATCGCGGAGAAGCTCATCATCATCATGTTGAGTACGCCCTTGGACCGGTTCAGCCCTCCGTAGAACAGGGCCAGACCGGGCGTCATGAGCAGCACGAGCGCAGTCGACAAGAGCAACCAGGCGGTGTTGCCGGTGTTGATCTCCACGCTGCCTCCTCTCGGTGTGGAAGTCCTCCCTCCGACTGAGACCTGGCAGCATCGCCCGTCAGCCGGTTGGGCGGAAGCTTCGTCGCCGGCTGTTTCACTCAACGACCCCGGCCGATTTCCGGTCCGTGACGGCTTGTTTCGTACGTGTGAAGAAACCCGCACAGCCGCCGGATGGACGGCGGTGGATCGGCCGTACGTCGGGCGTCGATGGACGGGTGACCACCGGTGCCCGCGACCCGGCCGATCAGCGCAGGGCGTTCTCCAGGGCGTGCCGCTCGTAGTCGAGCAGCCGCAGGTCCCGCATCGGGCGACGGAGATGCCCCTTGTGCACGATCCGGACGAACGCCGGCTCCCCGGCCGCGGCCATCCGCCGGATGCCCTCGACGTGGTCGACGATCCGCTTGCGGATGGTCCGGATCAGCCGGTGCCGGTCCCGCGGGATCAGCCCGTACGCGTCGGCGAAGAGGCGCAGCCGGCGCGGCCGGTCGGGGTGCTTCCAGCCGAGGGTGATCGAGTCCCGGTCGGAGAAGATCGGCACCCAGGTCCACGCCGCGTACGCCACGTCGTAGATACGCGCGCCCGGCGAGGCGAGGTCGAAGTCGATCAGCCCGAGGGTGCCGTCGGGCCGCCAGATCACGTTGTGCGGGGCGGCGTCGTGGTGGCAGATCACCTCGGTGTCCGGCGGGGGCGGGCCGAACGAGCGCCAGACCGCCCCCGGCGGCGGGGTGAAACCGTACTGGGCGTCGTGGAACATCCGCAGCATGGTCGCCACGGTCACCAGCGCCTCGTCGGTGACCCAGTGCCGGGCGAGCGGGTACTCCCCGCACTCCCCCTCCAGGTACGACAGGACCTCCCGGTTGCGCTCGTCCATGCCCAGGGCGCGGGGCGCGCCGGTGAACCCGACGTACTCCAGGTGGCGCAGCAGGGCGTGCACGGAGGGCGTCCAGGGCCCGACGTTGCGCCGGACCGTGTCGCCCACCCGGACCACGGTGCTCACGTTCCCGCCGTGCAGCGGGATCTCCTGCGAAGTCACGTACGGTCTCCCGAGGCGCGGCGACGGGTGGCTGGGGTCGCGCCACCCGTTGAAGGCGCGATCGTCGGTCGTCACTCGAGGCTACGCGTCCCGGGCGAGCGGCTCGGTGCCGAGCAGCGCGTCGACGAACTGCGCCGGGTCGAACGGGGCCAGGTCGTCCGGGCCCTCGCCGAGGCCGACCAGCTTGACCGGGATGCCGAGCTTGCGCTGCACGGCGATCACGATGCCGCCCTTGGCGGTCCCGTCGAGCTTGGTCAGCACCACGCCGGTCACGTTGACCACCTCGGTGAAGACCCGGGCCTGCTCGAGGCCGTTCTGGCCGGTGGTGGCGTCCAGGATCAGGATCGTCTCGTCGATCGGGCCGTGCTTCTCCACCACCCGCTTGACCTTGCCCAGCTCGTCCATCAGGCCGATCTTGTTCTGCAGGCGCCCGGCTGTGTCGATCAGGACGGTGTCCACGCCGGTGTCGATGCCGCGCCTGACCGCGTCGAAGGCGACGCTGGCCGGGTCGGCGGCCTCCGGCCCGCGGACGGTCTCGGCGCCGACGCGACCGGCCCAGGTCTCCAACTGGTCAGCGGCGGCGGCCCGGAAGGTGTCGGCCGCGCCGAGGATCACGCTACGGCCGTCGGCAACCAGCACCCGGGCGATCTTGCCGCAGGTGGTGGTCTTGCCGGCGCCGTTGACGCCGACCACCAGCAGCACCGCCGGCACGCCGTCCTTCGGGGCGGTGTGCAGGGACCGGTCGAGCGTCGGGTCGAGGGCGTTGACCAGCTCGGCGGCGAGCAGGGCGCGCAGCTCACCGGCGGAGCGGGTGCCGAGCACCCGGGTCCGCTCCCGGAGCCGGTCGACGATCTCGCGGGTGGCGTCGACGCCGACGTCGGCGGTGATCAGGCTGTCCTCGATCTCCTCCCAGGTGTCCTCGTCGAGGTGCTCCCGGCTGAGCAGGCCGAGCAGGCCCTTGCCGAAGACGCCCTGCGAGCGGGACAGCCGGGAGCGCAGCCGGACCAGCCGGCCGGCGGTGGGTTCGGGGACCTCGATGGCGGGCGCGGGCGCCTCGATCACCGGTGGCGGTGCGACCAGGACCCCGGTGGAGAGGTCGGACTCCGCCGCTTCGACCGGCGGACCGGCCAGGTCCTCCTCGGCCCGGGTGTCGACCTCCGTCTCCGGCAGCGGCGGCTCCGGCCGCCGGCGCAGCCGTGGCACCACCAGCCCGAGGGCACCGAGGATCAGGACCCCGAGCAGGGCGAGTGCGATGAGGAGGTATTCCGTCATGCCGAAATCCTGTCAGATGCCGGCGACGGCGTCTCATCGACCGCACCCCGCCCCTGGTCGCGACCGGCGGTAGGCTCGATGCCAGCCACCTGTGGTGCGACCGCCGGCCGGGTAGTAAACAGGAAGTCCGCTCACCTCGGAGGTCGACCATGCCCAGCCCGCGCCTGCTCATCGGTCCGCTGCTGCGGCGGGTCGTCGGCACGCGGGCCACCGTCTGGGTCGAGACCAGCGGGCCCGCCATGGTCACCGTCCGCACGGCCGGCGGCGCCTCCGGGACCGCGCCGACCTTCTCCGCGTACGACCACCACTACGCGATCGTCGTGGTGCAGGGGCTCGCCCCGGACAGCGCGACGACCTACGAGGTGCTGATCGACGACGAGGTCGCCTGGCCGGTGCCGGAGAGCGGCTTCCCGGCCAGCTCCATCCGGACCCGGGAGGCCGACGACCGGGATCAGCCGGTGCGCCTGATCTTCGGCTCGTGCCGGGAGACCACCCAGCACGCCACGGCCCGCAAGCTGCCCCCGGACGCGCTCGACGCGTACGCCCGGCGGCTGCTCGCCGGCCCGGACCCGGCCGACCTGCCGGACCTGCTGGTGCTCCTCGGTGACCAGGTCTACGCCGACGTCACCTCGCCGACCGTCCGGAAGCTGCTCAAACGGCGCCGGCGGCGGCCGAAGGACGCCCCGGCGACCCAGGTGGTCAGCTTCGACGAGTACACCAAGCTCTACCTGGAGTCCTGGCGCGACCCGGAGATCCGCTGGCTGTTCTCCACCGTGCCGAGCGTGATGATCTTCGACGACCACGAGATCATCGACGACTGGAACACCTCGGCCGACTGGCGGGCGGAGATGCGCGAGCAGCCGTGGTGGGCCGAGCGGATCCGCAGCGGACTCGCCTCGTACTGGGTCTACCAACACCTGGGCAACCTCGCCCCGGACGAGATCGCCGCCGACCCCCTCTACGCGAAGGTGACCGCCGCCGAGGACGCCACGAGCGTGCTGCGCGAGTTCGGCGAGCGGGTCGACACGGAGGCCGACGTCGCCCACGACACCGAACGGTGGCGGGCCGTGCAGTACCAGTGGAGCTACGCGCTGGACCTGGGCCGCACCCGCCTGGTGATGCTGGACAACCGGTCCAGCCGGGTGCTCGAGTCGGGCAACCGGGCGATGCTGCCGCCCGGCGAGTGGTCCTGGTTCCTCGACCGGGCGCACGGGGTCTACGACCACCTGGTGGTCGGCACCTCGCTGCCCTGGCTGCTGCCGCCGGGCATCCACCACGTCGAGGCCTGGAACGAGCGGCTCGCCGACTCCCGTCGACCGTGGGTGGCCCGCCTGTCGGAGCGGGTCCGGCGGGCCTTGGACCTGGAGCACTGGGCGGCGTTCCGCCGCTCCTTCGAGGCCCTCGGCGAGCTCTTCGCCCGGCTCGGCAGTGGCACGCCGGGAAGGCCGGGCGACCGGGTCGGCGCCGGGTCGGCGTACGCGCCGCCGGCGTCCATCAGCGTGCTCTCCGGTGACGTGCACCACTCGTACGTGGCCCGGGCCCGGTTCGCCGACCCGGCCGCCCGCACCCCGGTGCACCAGCTCACCTGCTCCCCCATCCACAACCAGGTGCCGGCCGCGATGCGCCCGCTGATGACGCTGGGCTGGTCGCCCGGCCCGGCGGGGGCCACCCGGGCCCTGGCCCGCTCGGCCGGGGTCCGCCGGCCGACGGTGCGGTGGAAGAGGCTGGCCGGGCCGTACTTCGGCAACGCGGTGGCCACGCTGACCCACCGGGGCCGGTCGGCCGAGGTGGTGATCGAGGGCACCACCAGCGACGGTCATCTTCGTACCGTGGCGCGGCGCCGGCTCACCGACGCCGCCTGAGTACGCTCTTCGCCGTGGAGGAGCACCTGCCGGAGGCCCTGCGCGCGGTGGAGCACGAGCTGGCCGCGTTGCTGCGCCGTGGGCGGGCGCTGTCCTGGGAGATCGCCCGCGAGGTGCATCCGAACCTGGAGCCGAACGCGTACGGCCTACTGCTCTGGCTGCGTCGCTCCGGCCCGATCCGGCTGACCGACCTGGCCGTCCAGCTCGGCATCGGCAAGGGGACGCTCAGCAGGCAGATCCACAGCCTGGAGGGGCTCGGCCTGGTACGCCGCGACCCGGACCCGGACGACCGCCGGGCCGCGCAGCTCAGCCTCACCGAGGAGGGCACCCGGCGGTTCGACGCGGCCCGGGCGGCCCGGCTCGGGCAGATCCGGCGCACCATGGAGAGCTGGCCGAAACGGGACGTCGAGGAGTTCGCCCGGCTGCTGCACCAGTTCAACGACACCTTCTGATGCCTTCGGGCGGGAATAAGACCTGCGCCACGTCCGGTTGTTGCTCGAGGCAACCAAGCCCTACGGTTGCCTGAGGCAACCCTTTTCCGATTTGCTGCGGAGGCACTCCACGATGACCCAGGCGACAGCGCCCACCCGGGCGACCGCCGTCGACATGACCCACCGGCAGATCCTGGAAGCCCTCTCCGGCCTGCTGCTCGGCATGTTCGTCGCGATCCTCTCCTCCACGGTCGTCTCGAACGCGCTGCCGCGGATCATCACCGAGCTGCGCGGCGGCCAGTCCGCGTACACCTGGGTGGTCACCTCGACGCTGCTGGCCACCACCGCGACCACCCCGATCTGGGGCAAGCTCGCCGACCTGACCAGCAAGAAGATCCTGGTCCAGCTCGCCCTGACGGTCTTCGTGCTGGGCTCGGTGCTGGCCGGCCTCTCCCAGTCCACCGGGCAGCTCATCGCCTGCCGGGTGCTCCAGGGCGTCGGCGCCGGCGGTCTCACCGCCCTGGCTCAGGTGATCATGGCGACGATGATCACGCCGCGCGAGCGCGGCCGCTACAGCGGCTACCTCGGCGCGGTGCTGGCCGTCGGCACCATCGGCGGCCCGCTGATCGGCGGCGTGATCGTGGACACCGACTGGCTCGGCTGGCGCTGGTGCTTCTACGTCGGCGTGCCGTTCGCCATCGCCGCGCTGATCGTGCTCCAGAAGACCCTGCACCTGCCGGTGGTCAAGCGGGCGGCGAAGATCGACTGGTGGGGCGCCACCATGATCACCGCCGCCGTCTCGTTGCTGCTCATCTGGGTCACCCTCGCCGGCGACAAGTACGACTGGCTCTCCTGGCAGTCCGCCGTCATGGTGGCCGGCGCGGTGCTGCTCGGCGTGATCGCCGTCCGGGTGGAGAACCGGGCCAGCGAGCCGATGATCCCGCCGCGGCTGTTCCGCAACCGCACCATCACCCTCGCCGTCGTCGCCAGCATCGCGGTCGGCGTCGGCATGTTCGGCGCCTCGGTCTTCCTCAGCCAGTACTTCCAGATCAGCCGCGGCGCGAGCCCGACCATGTCCGGCCTGATGACCCTGCCGATGATCCTCGGCCTGCTGGTCTCCTCCACGGTCGTCGGCCGGATCATCACCAACACCGGCCGCTGGAAGCGGTACCTGGTGGCCGGCTCCGCCCTGCTGACCGCCGGCTTCGCGCTGATGGGCACGCTGCGCTACGACACCCCGTACTGGCAGCTCAGCATCTACATGGCGCTGATCGGTCTCGGGCTGGGCATGACCATGCAGAACCTCGTCCTGGCCGTGCAGAACACCGTCGGCCCGCACGAGCTCGGCGCGGCCAGCTCGGTGGTCGCCTTCTTCCGCAGCCTCGGCGGCGCGATCGGCGTCAGCGCCCTCGGCGCGATCCTCGGCCACAAGGTCAAGGACTACATCGCCGACGGGCTGGCCGGACTCGGCATCCCGGCCTCGGGCTCGGGCAGCGGCGGCACCCTGCCGAACGTGCACACCCTGCCCGCGCCGATCCGCGCCGTGGTGGAGAGCGCGTACGGCCACGGCGCCGGCGACATCTTCCTGGCCGCCGCCCCGTTCGGGCTGATCGCCCTGATCGCGGTCTGCTTCATCAAGGAAATCCCGCTGCGCCGGCACAACGGCGACCCGATCGCCGCCGAGGTCGAGCGCGAGTCCACCGTCGCCGCCGGCGGCGGGGCCGCAGTGGTACGGACCGGTATCCGGGACTGACCCGATGAGCACTCCGGTCGATCGTGAGGACTACGGTCCGCAGGCCCGTCCGCTGCCGTTCGAGCGCGGCACCGACGGGCCCCGGGTGGTCCTGGTAGGCGTGGACGGCACCCGCACCTCCGAGCGGGCCGGCTGGTACGCCGCCGGCCTGGCCCGCCGGCAGGGATCCGCCCTGGTGGTCGTCTTCGTCAGCTCGCCGGCCGGCTTCGCCGCCCTGGTGCCCGGGGTGGACGCCGGGGCGATGCAGCGCACCCACGACGAGCTGGCCGAGGAGCTGCGCCGGGGCATTCGGCGCGGCGCCGAGGAGTTCGGCGTGCCGGTGACGTTCCTGTGCCGGCGCGGCGACGCGTACGCCGAACTCTGCAAGGCGGCCGACGAGACCCGCGCGGACCTGGTCGTGGTGGGATCGTCCGAGCAGGCCGGGCACCGCCTGGTCGGCTCGGTCGCCACCCGGCTGGTCCGCACCGGGCGCTGGCCGGTCGTCGTGGTGCCCTGATAATCCGTCGCGGCTGTCGGACCCGCCGACCAGGATGGCCGGCATGACCTGGAGAGCACCGGAGATCACCCGGAAGACCGAATCGTACGTCGCCGACGAGCGGACCATGCTGGAAGGCTGGCTCGACTACCACCGGCAGACCCTGCTGATGAAGTGCGCCGGCCTGACCGCCGAGCAGTTGAAGACCCCCAGCGTCGAGCCGTCGGGGCTGACCCTGCTCGGCCTGGTCCGGCACATGTCCGAGGTGGAGCGCTGGTGGTTCCGGATCCGGGCCGCCGGCCAGCAGCTCGACGACCTCTACATCACCGACGCCAGCCCGGACGGTGACCTGGACGACATCGCCGACGCCGACGCGGAGGCCGGCTTCGCCACCTTCACCGCCGAGGTCGAGGCCGCCCGGAAGGCCGCCGCCGACCTGTCGCTGGACGCCACCTTCCTGCGCAAGCGCCGGGACGGCAGCGCCGACGAGATGAACGTCCGCTGGGTGTACGTGCACATGATCGAGGAGTACGCCCGGCACAACGGCCACGCCGACCTGATCCGCGAACGCATCGACGGGGTCGTCGGCGACTGACCTGGGCACCTCCCCCCGAATCGGCCACCATCATCGCCCGACCGGACGCGCGACCGGCCCGACCGGCCACACTGCGCCGACTTTGGCAACTCGGCCCCTACCCGGCACGTCTTACGGGTGGACGGGTCGTGGCCGGACCCGTCCCCGCCGCGCACGCGCCCCTTCGGGTCGGTCCGCCGGGCACAGGGGCCGCTGAGGCGGGAGCGCAACGATGGTCGACGGGGGATGGACGACGCATACCCGGAGGTGGACGCTGGGCATGCTGGGGGCGTTCGGGGCGGCGGCGGTGCTGGGCGGCGGGGCGTGCCGCGAGAGCCGGCCGTCCGGGGCCGCCCCGCCCGCCGACCCGCATTATCCGGGGGATCCGGCGGGCGCCGACCCGGCGATCGACCGGAGCCTCGCCCCGGGCCGGCCGACCGTCGCGGCGGAGAACGCCCGTTCCGGCGCCAACGGCTTCCGCCTGACCGGCCATCGGTTCGCCACCGACCGCGGCGGCGAGATCGCCGGGTACGTCCATGCCACCAGCGTGGCGCCCGGCGAGGAGATGGAGTTCCGGGTCTCGGTGGCCCGGTCCCAGCGCTACCGGATCACCATCTTCCGCGTCGGCCACTACGGCGGCGCCGGTGCGCGGACGGTGGCCGTCAGCCCGTGGCTCGACGGGGTAAGCCAGGACCCGCCGGTCGTCGATCCGCTCACCAGGGCGGTCTCCTGCGCCTGGCGCACGGGCTGGCGGCTGCCGGTCACCCCGGACCGCCCGAGCGGTCTGCACCTGGCCCTGCTCAGCAGCGCCTCCGGCCACCACCAGTGGATCCCGTTCGTGGTGCGGGACCCGGCGCAGCCGACCGGTGGGCTGGTGGTCCTGCCCACCAGCACCTGGCAGGCGTACAACATCTGGCCGGCGGACGGACGCACCGGCGCCAGCCTCTACTACGGCCAGGACGCCGCCGGTCGCCTGGACACGGCGCGCCGGGCCCGGGCGGTCGGCCACGACCGGCCGTACTCCGGTAACGGCATCCCGCAGCTCGCGGCGCACGACATCGGCTTCGTCCAGTGGGTGGAGGCGCAGGGGCTCGACGTCACGTACGCCACCAGCGAGGACCTGCACACCGGGCGGGTGAATCCGGCCTCGTACCCGGTGGTGATCTTCCCCGGCCACGACGAGTACTGGTCGGCGCCGATGCGCCGGGCAGTCGTCGCGGCCCGCAACCGCGGCACCAGCCTGGTCTTCCTCGGCGCCAACAACTGCTACTGGCGGACCGACTACGGACTGGGCGATCGGCTGGTCCGGTGCGAAAAGAGCCCCCCGATGACGAGGTGGCGGTCGACCGGCAACCCCGAGCAGCAGCTGATCGGCGCCCAGTACGTCAGCGTCGTCGACGGCTACGCGCCGCTGGAGGTCCGCGACAGCCGCCACTGGTTCTGGGCCGGCACGGGCGTCCGGGACGGCGACCTGATCCCCGAGGTGGTCTGGGGTGAGGCCGACCAGCGGATGCCCGGCGTCCCCCGGCCCCGCGCGGTGGAGCAGACGCTGCTCGCCGACTCCCCGTACTCCTGGCACGGCAAGACACACCGGCAGCACACCCACCTCTACCGGGCGCCGTCCGGCGCATGGGTGTTCGCCGCCGGATCGCTGGGCTGGACCCGGGTGCTCGCCGACCCGACGGTCGCCGACCCGCGACTGGCCCGGGCCACCGCCAACCTGCTCCACCGGGTGCTCGCCGAGCAGCCAGCACCCGTCCTGCCGGTCCAGGGGTGACGGCGGCGCCGGGCGCGGCGGCTCAGTAGGCCAGCGCCGCCCGCAGGTAGCGCAGGTCGGCGGGGCCGCCCCAGCGGTGCGCGGAGAGGCCGGCGGCGCGGGCGCCCCGGACCGCCCAGTCCTCGTCGTCGACGAAGAGCACCCGCGACGGCGAGGTCTCCAGCGCCGCGCAGGCCGCCTGGAAGTACTCCTTCGCCGGCTTGTGCACGCCGATCACCGAGGAGTTGACCACCACGTCGAAGTCGTCGGTCAGACCGAGCACGGCGAGGTCGGCGTCGAGCAGGTCGGTGGCGTTGGTGCCCAGCCCCACCCGCACGCCGGCCGCCCGCACCTCGCGGACGAACGCCAGCACGTCGGCGTCGACCTCGCCCCGGTAGCGCTGCCACTCCTCGACGGCGGCGCGGGCCCGCTCCGGGTCTCCCACCGACCCGGCCAGCGCATCGGCCACGCTGGACACCCACTCGGCGTGGCTGACCCGGCCGGTGAGCACCGGCTGGAGCCGGCCCCACTGCATGGCGATCTCGCCGAGCACGCCCGCGGAGAGCCCGTACGCCCGCTCGACGCCGGCGGCGACCGCCGGGTCCCAGCGGCGCAGCACGCCGTCGAAGTCCACCAGGAGCGCCGTCGCGCGTTCCCGAGCCACTAGTCGTTCTCCTCGCCGCGGCCACGCCGCTCGTCGTCCTCGGCCCGGTTGAGCCGTTGGCTGATCACCTGGGTGACCCCGCTGCGCATGGTCACGCCGTAGAGCGCGTCGGCGATCTCCATCGTCCGCTTCTGGTGGGTGATGACGATCAGCTGACTCTTCTCCCGCAACTGGGCCAGCAGCGTGATCAGGCGACCCAGGTTCACGTCGTCGAGGGCCGCCTCCACCTCGTCCATGATGTAGAACGGGCTGGGCCGGGCGCGGAAGATCGCCACCAGCATCGCCACCGCGGTCAGCGACCGCTCGCCGCCGGACAGCAGCGACAGCCGCTTGATCTTCTTGCCCGGCGGCCGGGCCTCCACCTCCACGCCGGTGGTGAGCAGGTCCTCCGGGTCGGTGAGGATCAGTCGCCCCTCACCGCCGGGGAAGAGCACGGTGAAGACCTGCTCGAACTCCCGGGCGGTGTCCTCGAACGCGCTGGCGAAGACCTCCAGGATCCGCTCGTCCACGTCCTTGACCACGGTGAGCAGGTCCCGCCGGGTGGCCTTGAGGTCCTCCAGCTGCTCGGAGAGGAACTTGAAGCGCTCCTCCAGCGCGGCGAACTCCTCCAGCGCGAGGGGGTTGACCTTGCCGAGCAGGGCCAGCTCGCGTTCCGCCTTGGCGGCCCGCTTCTCCTGCACCGGCCGCTCGTAGCGGACCGGCTCGGGCACCGGCAGTCCGTCCCGCTCGGCCGCCGCCACGTCCACCTGGGTGGGCGGGACGAGCTGGGCCGGGCCGTACTCGGCGACCAGGGTCTCCACGTCGAGGCCGAAGTCCTCGGCGGCCTTCGCCTCCAACTGCTCGATGCGCAGCCGCTGCTCGGCCCGGGCCACCTCGTCCCGGTGCACCTGGCTGGTGAGCCGCTCCAGCTCCGCGCCGAGGCGCTTGGCCGCGCCGCGTACCTCCTGGAGCTCGGCCTCCCGCGCGGCGCGCTCCCGGGCGACCCCGTCGCGGTGCTCCTCGGCCTGGGCGATGGAGACGGTGAGTCGGGTGAGCGCCTCCCGCGCGCCGCCGACCACGGCCCGGGCGATCGCCGCGCCGCGGGTCCGCGCCGCCCGCCGGGCCACCGCGCGTTCCCGCGCGGCCCGCTCGGCGCTGGCCTGCCGGGCCAGGGAGTCGGCCCGGCCGGCGATCGAGGAGACCCGCTCCTCGGCGGTACGCACCGCGAGCCGGACCTCCATCTCGTTCTGCCGGGCCTGCGGCACCATCGCGGCGAGCTGGTCGCGTTCCTCGGTGGACGGTTCGGCGTCGAGCGGGGTGTCCTCGGCCAGCCGCAACCGCTCCTCCAGCTCGGCCAGGGCCAGCAGGTCCCGCTCCCGGGCCGCCTCGGCGCGGGCCCGGGAGTCGCCCAGCCGGTCCGTCTCGGCCTTCGCCGAGCGGGCGGCCGCGCCCAGCTCGGCGAGCCGGCGGGCGGCGGCGTTGCGGTGGCTCTCCGCCTCCCGCTTGGCGGCGGCGGCGTGCTGTACGGCCTCCTTCGCGGCGGCCACCTCGGCGCGCGCGTCGGCGAGCTGCTCGCGCAGTTCGGCGCTGGTCCGTTCGGCGGTGAGCCGGTTGGCCCGGGCCTCCTCGACCGCGGCCTGCACCTCGATGTAGCTGGGCGCCTTGGCCGACCCGCCGGCCGCCGCGTACGCCCCGACCACGTCCCCGTCCGGGGTGACCGCGCGCAGCTCCGGGTTGCCGGCGACCAGCTCGGCCGCGGCGGCGAGGTCGTCGACCAGCACCACGTCGCGCAGCGCCCGGTGCACGGCCGGACGGATATCGGCGGAGCACTCCACCAGGTCGGGCGCCCAACGGGCGTGCTCCGGCAGCTTCGGGCGCAGCGCGTCGGCCGGCCCGGCCATGCCGGGGCCGGCTGGGCTGCCCACCAGCAGTCCGGCCCGCCCGGCGTCGGAGATCTTCAGCAGCCGCATCGCCTCGACCGCCTCGTCCACCCCGCTGACCGCGACGGCGTCGGCGAGCCCGCCGAGCGCGGCGGCCAGCGCGGCCTCGTGGCCCGGGGTGACGGTGAGCAGGCTGGCCAGGCTGCCGAGCAGGCCGGGCACCTGGTCGGCGCGGCCGAGCAGCGCGCCGGCGCCGTCCTTGCGACGCAGGCCGAGGGCGAGCGCCTCCTCGCGGGCCTTCCAGGTGGCGGCGTCCTTCTCGGCGGTGCGTTCGGCGTCGGCGAAGGTCCGGACGGTGGCCTGCGCGTGCTCCTGGACGGTGACCGCCTCGGCGTGCCGGGCGTCCAGATCGGCGTTGTCCCGGTCAGCCTCGGTGGACACCTCCTCGACGGCGTCCAGCTCCGCCTGGGCCTTGTCGGCGCGGGCCAGGGCGTCGGCGTGGGCGGCGGCGAGCCGTTCGATCTCCTCGCCGCCGCTGGTGGTCCGCGCCCGCGCCGAGTTGACCTGACCGGTCAGCCGGGCCATCCCCTCCCGCCGGTCGGCGATGGCCTTGGCGGCGGCGACCAGCTCGCGTTCGGCGGCGGCGAGCTGCCGCTCCAGCTCCTGCCGGTGCTCGACCGCCTCGGCCAGTCGGATCTGGTCGTCGGTCAGCGCCGCGCGCAGCTCCTCCTCCTCCTCGCGGACCCGCTGCGACTCGGCCTCCAGCTGGTCCGGGTCGCGGCCGGGACGCTCCTCGTCGCCTGCGGAGCTGAGGTGGCGCAGCCGCTCCCGGGCGAGCTGCTCGATCGAGCGGAAGCGCTCCTGGAGCGCGGAGAGCTTGTACCAGGTGTCCTGGGCGGCGGCGAGCAGCGGCGCGTCCTCGGCGAGGGCGCCCTCCAGTTCGCCGAGGCGGCCCTGCACCTCGGTGTGCTCCGCCTCGAACTGCTCGCGCCGCTCGCGCAGCGCGGTCTCGTCGGCGATCTCCCGGTCCAGCGTGGTGCGCAGGGTGGCGAGGTCGTCGGCGAGCAGCCGCAGCCGGGCGTCGCGCAGGTTGGCCTGGATGGCGGCAGCGCGGCGGGCCACCTCGGCCTGCCGGCCCAGCGGCTTGAGCTGGCGGCGCAACTCCGCGGTGAGGTCGGTGAGCCGGTTGAGGTTGACCTGCATCGCGTCGAGCTTCCGCAGCGCCTTTTCCTTGCGCTTGCGGTGCTTGAGGACGCCGGCCGCCTCCTCGATGAACGCCCGCCGGTCCTCCGGCTTGGCGTGCAGCATCCCGTCGAGCCGCCCCTGGCCGACGATGATGTGCATCTCCCGGCCGATGCCGGAGTCCGACAGCAGCTCCTGGATGTCCAGCAGGCGGCAGGAGTCGCCGTTGATCTCGTACTCGCTCTCGCCGGAGCGGAACATCCGGCGGGTGATGGAGACCTCGGTGTACTCGATCGGCAGCGCACCGTCGGTGTTGTCGATGGTGAGGGTGACCTCGGCGCGGCCCAGCGGCGCCCGGCCGGCGGTGCCGGCGAAGATGACGTCCTCCATCTTGCCGCCGCGCAGCGCCTTGGCGCCCTGCTCGCCGAGCACCCAGGCGATGGCGTCGACGACGTTGGACTTGCCGGAGCCGTTCGGGCCCACCACGCAGGTGATCCCGGGCTCCAGCTTCAACGTCGTCGCGGAGGCGAAGGATTTGAAGCCCTTCACCGTCAGGCTCTTGAGATGCACCGTCTCGATCCTCGTCCGGTGGCCGCCGTACCGTCGCCGGCCGCGCGGACCTGGTGAACCCGCAGACTAACCCGGGGGCCGGGGCACCCGGGTACTCGACCCACCCCGCGCCGGTCGCGCCCCGATCCGCCAGTCATCTTCGCCAGTGGCGAAAATTACAAGATCGCTATTCGCGTTCCGCACTCCCTGGCGCATTCCCCGGGCGATTCACAAGATCGAGAAAGCCGCCGCGAAAAGTGTGCGGACAGAACTGCGCGCCGGCACTTGAGTGTCGGCGCGCGTTTTGTGTGGTGCGATTCAGTTTTCCGACAACTGGAGATCAGGTAAGCGCGGGCTCGGCCAGCCGGAGGAGGTCGTCCGCCTCCGCCGCAGCCGCCGCGAGCCGATCATTCTCGGCGCGCAGACGCGTGATCTCGAACTCCAATGCCTGAACCCTGGCACGCAGTCGGGTGGCCTCGTCGAGCAGACGTCGGTCGGACGCTGCACCTACGTGGCCGTAGAGGGCCTTCGCCATGCTGACTCCTAGATATGCGCTGCCGGAAAGGCCGGCCAACGCGCGCCCATGGTGTTCGCGGCTGTCATCCCCGGCGATATGCGGGCGTGACTGGGCGCGACTGGCGACACCTACATATTGAGCCGAAAACCCCTCCTTCGTCAAGTTCTCCCAGGCCGTAGATCATCTCTACGTCGACCTGTCCACTTGTCGGGGGGCGGCCACAAGGCGCGGACACGCTCTGTCCGGACTACTTAACTGTACGCCCGGATTGTGCGAACAGCTCCACCCGTCTGTCCGCTTCGCCTTAACTCTTTCTTAGCCACGTTGCCGCAGCTCGTGGCCCACCCGTACGGTCAGCCCGGCCCGCAACCGAACCCGTGGAGGCGACAGGCGTGTACCGCTGGACCGAACCGACCGACCCGGACGACGCCTACCGGCGTCCCGAGCCGCCGACCGACCACCCCCCGGCGTGGCTCACCGACCGGCCGGAGCCGCGGTCGTCGTACCTCTTCGGCGACGAGCCGGCGGAGCCCGCCGACGCCTGGCGGGAACACCCCACCGAGCGGTGGCAGGCCGACCAGACCGGTGAACTCCCCTTCCCGGTCGCGCCGTTCGAGCGGCCGGAGCCCCTCCCCGCCGACCGCACGGGCGAGCTGCCGCGGGTCGCCCCGTTCGAGCCGGCCGGCCACCACCCGGGTGGCCACCCCTGGCTCGACGGGACGGCCCCGGCCGACCTGACCGCGTTCCGGGCCGCCCCGGATGCGGGCCCCGACGGTTCCGGCGAGGGACGGCACCGGCAGGCCCGGCGCTTCCCCCGTTCGCTCCTGATCGGTGGAGCCGCCGCCGCGGCGACCCTGGTGGTGAGCCTGGGCGTGGGCGCCCTGCTGCTGCCCGGCGGCGACCAGCAGACCGACCCGACTGCCGTCGACGACACCGTGGCCGCCGCCCCCGCCGTGCCGGGCACCGACGCCGCCCCCGGTGACGCCCTCGCCCCGGCCTCACCCACCGCCAGGCCGAGCACCGCCCGGCCCAGCCCGTCGGCCAGCCGGACCGCCGCGCCGAAGCCCAGCCGCACCACCGCCCCGTCCCGTCAGCTCGATCGCGCCGCCGCGCCGAGCCGCAGCACCGCCACGGCCACCTCCACCGGCCGGATCAGCGCGGAGCTCCAGGACGTGGTCGACCTGGTCAACCGCGAGCGGGCCAAGGCCGGCTGCAAGGCGCTCGGCATCGACAACAAGCTGATGCTGGCGGCCCAGCGGCACAGCCAGGACCAGGCCGACCACAAGACCATGTCGCACGACGGCAGCGACGGCAGCGACGCCGGCGAGCGGCTCGACCGGGTCGGCTACGCCTGGCGGGCGTACGGCGAGAACGTCGCCTGGAACCAGCAGACGCCGGCCGCCGTCATGGACGCCTGGATGAACAGCCCGGGGCACCGGGCCAACATCCTGAACTGCTCCTACACCGAGATCGGCGTCGGTGTGGCGCGGAGCAACGGGCCGTACTGGACGCAGGACTTCGGCACCCCGCGCTGAACGCGAGTCGTGACCGGGTCCGTGCTCGTTTGACCGGGTGAGGTACGCCGGGGCCAGCCCGGCGTACCGGCAGGGGCGGCATGGTGCCGCCCGCGACCCGGGAGCTGCCGATGCGGATCCGGCCGGCCCGGCCCGCGCCGTGGGTCCGACCAGCACGCGTCGCCCGGCGCGGACTGCGCCGGGCCCTGCCGGCACTGGTGCCGCTGCTGCTGCTCGCCCCGGTGCCCGGCTGCCGGACGGAACTGGTCCCGCCCGGGGCGCCCACCCCCTGGCCGGCCGAGTCGACCCGTGGCTGGCAGTGGCAGTGGCAGCTCAGCGGCCCGCTCGACGTCACCGTCGAGGCGGACGTCTTCCTGCTCGACCCGGTGCGGACCACCTCGACCGAGACCGCGGCGCTGCGCGCCCGGCACCGTCGGCTGGTGTGCCAGGTCCGGGTCGGCACGTACGCCGGCACGGACCCGGACGCCAGCCGCCTCCCGACGGCGGTCCGCGGCGCCGCGGTGGCGGGCCGGCCGGGCAGCCGGTGGCTGGACGTGCGGCGGTGGGACACGCTGGAGCCGGTGCTGGCCGACCGGTTCCGGCTGTGCCGGGGCAAGGGCTTCGGTGGGGTGGCGCTCGCCGACGCCGACGGCTACCTGCACCGGCCCGGCTTCCCGCTCGGCTTCGACGACCAGTTGCTGTTCAACCGGCGACTCGCCACGCTCGCCCGGTCCCTCGACCTCTCCCCCGGCCTGGTCAACGACGTGCCGCAGGTAGCCGCGCTGGCGCCCGACTTCGACTTCGCGGTCAACGAGGAGTGCGTCCGGCTGCGGGAGTGCGCCAAGCTGCTGCCCTTCGCCGACGCGCACAAGCCGGTCTTCCACGTCGAGTACGCCGGCAGCCCGGCCGGGTACTGCGTGACCACCGTCGGGTACGGATTCACCTCGATCCGCAAGGACCGCGACCTGGACGCCTGGCGGGAGCCCTGCCCGCTCCTCTGACCCCGCCGGAGCCGGCCCAGCGCGTACCCCCGGAAAGGGTGACGCCACGATCGCCCACCCGTGGAGACGGTCGCGGCGAGGGCCCGGACCAGGTGTGGTCCGGGCCCTCGTGCGGCGCGAGGTCAGCGGGCGTCGACCAGCTCCGGCGCCGGGGCGGGCGGCTCGGCCGGCGGGGTCGCCGCCCGGGCCCGCAGGAAGCGGGGCGCCCACCAGTTCGCCTCGCCGAGCAGGGTCATCAGGGACGGCAGCACCACCGCCCGGATGATCGTGGCGTCCAGCAGGATCGCCGCGGCCAGGCCGATGCCGAGCTGCTTCATGTCGATCGTGCTGAGCGAGGCGAAGATCGCGAAGACGCCGACCATCACGATGGCCGCGCTGGTCACCACGCCCGCCGACGAGCTGATCCCGTACGCCACCGCGTCCCGGTTCGACATGCCCTCGCGGACGCCCTCCCGGATCCGGCTGACCACGAAGACGTGGTAGTCCATCGAGAGGCCGAAGAGCACCACGAAGAGGAAGAGCGGCAGCCAGGAGACGATCGCCCCCATCGAGGTGAAGCCGAGCACCCCCTCCGCCCAGTCGCCCTGGAAGACCAGGACCAGCAGCCCGTAGGCCGCCCCGGCGGAGAGCAGGTTGAGGACGATGGCGGTGAGCGCGACCACCACCGACCGGAACGTCCAGGCCATCACCAGGAAGGTCAGCGCCAGCACGAAACCCATCACCACGGGCAGCTTGTCCCGGATGTGCGCGGCGTAGTCCTCGCTGTCGGCGACGCCGCCGCCGATCGCGTACTCGATGCCCGGGACGCCGCGCAGTGCGGCGGGTGCCAGGTCGTCGCGGAGTTCGTGCAGCGAGCGGGCCGCCTCGTCGGTGCGGCTGGCGTACGGGGTGGCCACCTCCAGCACCGACACCCGCCGGTCCGCCGACACCTTGATCTTCGGGCCGTCCCCCTCGGCCGGCGCGAAGAGCGGGTCGGCGGCCCGCCCGGCCAGGTCGGTCAGCGCCGCCCGGACCCGGTCGGCCTGGTCGGCCGACGCCCGCACCGCCACCGTGTGGCTGGTGCCGGTGCTCGGGAAGGCGGCGGTGAGCCGGTCGTACGCCTGCATGGCCGGCGTGGTCCGGGGCAGGTCCTCCATGCCGGGGAACTTCAGCTTCATGCCCAGCGCCGGGGCGGCCAGGGCGAGCAGCAGCCCCACCGAAACGACCAGGGTGGCCAGCGGAGCCCGCAGCGCCGGCTTCAGCACGGCCGGCCAGAACCGCGGCGTCGCCCGCTCCCCGTGCCGCCCGGTGGGCGGCGCGGTGAGCCGCCAGAGCAGCGGCACCCGGGGCCGGTCGACCCAGCGCCCCAGCTTGGCCAGCAGCGCCGGGAGCACGGTCAGCGAGCCGGTCACCGCGACCGCCACCACCAGGATCGAGCCGACGGCGAGCGAGGAGAAGACCGCGTCGTTGGCGAGCAGCAGTCCGGCCATCGAGATGATCACGGCGAAGCCGGAGACCACCACGGCGTGCCCGGAGGTCTCCGCCGCGATCTCCACCGCGTCCAGGCCGGAGCGGCCCTTCGCGCGCTCCTCGCGCTCCCGCCGGACGTAGAAGAGCGAGTAGTCGATGCCGACGGCCATGCCGATCAGCAGGATCACGCTGGCCGTGGTGTCGGTCGCCGGCACCAGGTGCGAGGCGAGGGTGGAGAGCCCCATCGCCGCGGCCACCGAGGAGAGCGCGAGCAGCACCGGCACGCCGGCGGCGATCAGCGCCCCGAACGCGATGATCAGGATGGCCAGGGTGACCGGCAGGCTGAGCAGCTCGGCCCGCTTGAAGTCCCTGCCCAGGGTGTCGTCCAGCGCCTTGTTGATCGACGGCCCCCCGACCTGCTCGATCCGCAGCCCCGGGTGCGCCTCCTGGACCTTCGCGGTCGCGTCCCGCAGCGGCTGCACCCGGTCCGACGCGGTCTTCGGGTCGCCGGACATGGTGATCGGCACCAGCAGCGCGCCACCGTCCCGCGACGGCACCGGCGCGCCCACCGAGGCGACGCCGGTGAGCTGGCGCAGCCGCGCCGCCGCGTCGTCCGCCGCGGTCTTCGCCGCCGTCTGGTCGAGCGCCCCGGCGCGGGGCGTGATCAGCACGTTCTCCACCGCGGGCTCGTCGAAGTTCCCGCCGTCGACGATCAGCTGGGCCCGTCCCGCCTCGCCGATCGCCATGTCGTCGTCGGTCGCCTCGGTCATGCCCGCGGCGTTCCCGCCCACGAAGCACACCGCCACGAAGACCACCCAGAGCGCGATGGCCCGCCACGGGTGCTCCGCACTCCACCGCGCCAACCGCACCGTCACCGGTCGCCTGCCCATCTCCGGTTCCCCCTCCACACGTCGGTCCTGCACCGACTGTGCTGACGCTAGGGAGCGGAACGGATTCGGACATCGGGGAACGGCCCGGGCTCGTCCCCGATCCGGCGAGCACCGGCCGACCGGGCCGGGACGGGTCGGCCAACCGGACAGAAGGGGCTTTTCAGGGTACGACCGGGGGACCCGCCGGGAGTGGCCCGAAGAGGCACACCGGCGCAACCCCGAGCCGCCTCGGGGTCATCCCCGGAGGGCGCCCCGGGGCCGCGGCTGGCAGCGCGGGCAGCTGTACGACGACCGGTTCATGAACGCCTCGCGCCGGATCGGCGCCCCGCACCGCCGGCAGGGCTCGCCCTCCCGGCCGTACGCGTTCAGCGACCGGTCGAAGTAGCCGCTCTCGCCGTTGACGTTGACGTACAGCTCGTCGAAGCTGGTGCCGCCCTGCTTGATCGCCTCGCCGAGCACGTCCCGGACGTGACCGAGCAGCCGCAGCGCGGCCGGGCCGGTCAGCGCGTCGGTGGGGCGGACGCCGTGCAGCTTCGCCCGCCAGAGCGCCTCGTCGGCGTAGATGTTGCCGACCCCGGAGATCAGCGTCTGGTCGAGCAGCGCCCGCTTCACCTCGGTACGCCGCCGGCGCAGCGCCGCCACGAAACCGGCGTCGGAGAACTCCGGGTCCATCGGGTCCCGGGCGATGTGCGCGATCTCGGCGGGCAGCTCCGCGCCGCCCTCCGACACGGACAGCCCGCCGAACGTGCGCTGGTCGACGAAGCGCAGCTCCGGGCCGTCGTCGGCGAACCGGAACCGGACCCGCAGGTGCAGCTCGTCGGCCGCCCCGACGGGTTGCAGCAGCAGCTGGCCGGACATGCCGAGGTGGCCGATGAGGGCGTCGCCGCTGTCCAGCGGGAGCCACAGGTACTTGCCGCGCCGCCGGACGTCGGTCACCGTCCGGTCGGCCAGCACGTCGGCGAAGTGCGCGCCGCCGGGGGCGTGCCGGCGCACCGAACGCGGGTGGCGCACCTCCACCGAGGCGATCCGGCGGCCGACGACCCACTGGGCCAGCCCCTGCCGGACCGTCTCGACCTCGGGCAGCTCAGGCACGGTGAGCGCCCGCCTCGGCCGCCTCGCTCCCCGCGTCGCCCGGCGCGCCGTCGCCGGACAGCTCCGCGGTGGCCGCCGCCGCGTCCGCCTCGGCCTGCTCGGTCAGCATCCGCCAGGCCGTCTCGGCGGCCCGCTGCTCGGCCTCCTTCTTGCTCCGGCCCTCCGCGCCGCCGTACCGGTTGCCGGCCACCACCACCCAGGCGGTGAAGGTCTTCAGGTGGTCCGGCCCGGTGCCCTCGATCCGGTACTCCGGGACGCCCAGCCCCAGCGCGGCGGTCAGCTCCTGGAGGCTGGTCTTCCAGTCCAGCGCGGCACCCCGGCCGGCCGACTCGGCCATCAGCGGGTCGAAGAGCCGGTGGATCACGAGCGCCGCCGTGTCCAGGCCGTACTGGAGGTAGATCGCGCCGAGCAGCGCCTCCAGGGTGTCCGCGAGGATGCTCGCCTTGTCCCGGCCGCCGGTGCTCTCCTCGCCCTTGCCGAGCAGCAGGTACGCGCCGAGCCCGTCCGGCCCGAGGCCGCGGGCCACATCGGCGAGGGCGCGCATGTTCACCACGCTGGCCCGCAGCTTGGCGAGCTGCCCCTCGGGCAGGTCGGGATGGTTGTGGAAGAGCGCCGAGGTGATCACCACCCCGAGCACGGAGTCGCCCAGGAACTCCAGCCGCTCGTTGGTGGGCAGGCCGCCGTTCTCGTACGCGTACGAGCGGTGGGTCAGCGCGCGCTCCAGCAGCTCCGGGTCGAGCGACACCCCGAAGGCCGCCTCCAGGTGACCGATGGGAGCACGCCGCCGCTTGTCGTTGGTCATTGCACTACCTCGTTGCCGTGTGCGGGATCCTGCGGAATGCCGTCGAGCAGGCCGGAGATCAGGTGGGTGGCCCCGCGCCGCCACAGGTGGGCGGCGAGGGCGATGCCGGAGGCGACGTCGTCGGGCCGGGCCGCGCCGTGGCACACGACCACCGTGCCGGCCACGCCGAGCACGACGGCCGCCCGGGGGGCGCCGCCGCCGGCGGGCGGACCGCCGGCCATCGCGTACGCGCCCTCGATCGCCTTGAGCAGCACGTTACCGGTGAACCCGTCGGTGACCACCACGTCGGCGCGCACACCGAGGGAGACGTCGTACCCCTCGACCAGGCCGACGTAGCGGGCGCCGCAGGGCAGCGGCACCGCGGCCAGCACGGGATCGGCGGCCCGGCGCAGCCGGTCGCCCTTGCCGGCCTCGGTGCCGACCGAGAGCAGGCCGACCCGGGGTTCGGCGACGCCGTGCGCCACGGCGGCGTAGGAGGCCCCGAGGACGGCGTGCCGGGCGAGGGTGGCCGGGCGCGGCTCCAGGGCGCCGCCGACGTCCAGCAGCACCACCGGGCCGGCGATCGCCGGCAGGGTGGCCACCAGGGCCGGCCGGCGTACGTCGGGCCAGCGCCCGAAGCCCAGCGCGGCGGCGGTGACGGTGGCGCCGGTCGACCCGGCGGAGACGAGCGCGTCCGCGAGACCCTCGCGTACCGCGTGGACGGCGGCGCGGACGGTGCTGTGCGCGCGGGCGGCGGTGGGATGGTCGGTCATGCCGACCACGGTCCGGACCGGCCGGACCGTGATCCGGTCGCGTTGCGCCGGATCGAGGGCGTCGATCAGCCCGTCGGCGACCTCGGTCGGACCGACGAGCAGCAGATGCAGGTCAGGGTCGGCGCGCACGGCACGCAGAGCGCCGTCAACCACGACGGCGGGAGCGTCGTCCCCGCCGAGGAGGTCAACGGCGATCCGCGCGGTGCCCGGCTCCACCGGAACGCCGGCCGTGGCACGGCCGGCGGCTGAGGGAGCCGGGGCACCGGGCGATTGCCAGGGTGCGCGCGCCGCCCGACCCGCGGTCGGGGGCGTCACTCGGCGTCCAGGTCAGACCTCGAGAACCTGGCGGCCGTTGTACGTGCCGCAGACGGAGCAGGCGGTGTGCGGCAGCTTCGGAGACTTGCACTGCGGGCAGGCCACGGTCGCGACCACGGTCGCCTTCCAGTTCGCCCGGCGGGACCGGGTGTTGCTGCGCGACATCTTGCGCTTCGGGACGGCCACGGTTCTTACTCCTCTGTACGGGTCAGTTGCGACAGGCCCGCCCAACGCGGGTCGATCTGCTGATGGCTGTGATCGGCCGGCAGATCGTCCAAGTGCACCCCACATTCGGGGCACAACCCTGGGCAGTCCTCCCGGCAGAGCGGGTTGGTCGGCAGTGTGAGCACCACCGCATCCCGCAGCGCCGGCTCCAGGTCGATCAGATCGTCCTGCATCCGGCCCACCTCGTCCTCGTCGGTCGTGGTGTCCGTGGTGCTGTTCTCGTACGCGTACAGCTCCTGGACGTGCACGACCACCGAGTCGTTGATCTCGCGCAGGCAACGGCCGCACTCGCCCTGGACGGGACCACTGATGGTCCCGGAGACGAGCACGCCCTCGGACACCGACTGCAACCTCAGATCGAGGTCGAGGTCCGCGCCCTCCGGCACGCTGATCAACTCCACGCCGAGGTCCGCCGGTGCCGGGACGACCCGCTTGACCGTAAGCAACGCACCAGGCCGACGCGGCAGGTCCCTCGTGTCGAGGACCAGCGGCGACCTGGGGTTGAGTGATGAAGGCGAGTGTTTGGGCATAGTCAGACTCCGGCCGGTGAGAGGCCGACAAAAAAGGTTACCTGGACGAGCACCCGACCGTCGAATCGGGGGCGTGCACCCCGCCTGTCGGCTGCCGGGGTGCCGCTCAGAAGGGTAGCGGGCGGTCCGCCTCGTCGCCCGCGAAGGTGCCGATCTCCCGCAGCGCGTGCATCTTGTCCCGGCCGCGCTCTATCGAGGCGAGGGCCCGGGTGAGGAACTGCTCAAAGTTGGCCAGAGCGGTGTCGACGTAGTCGTCGACCTCCTCGCGGAGGCGCTGGGCCTCGGCGCGGGCCTCGGCGATGATCCGGGCACCCTCGTGCTCGGCCGAGACCGTGATCTCGTTCACCGAGACCAGGCGGGCGTGTTCTGCCTCACCCTCGCTGATGATCCGGTCGGTCTCCCGCTTGCCGGCCTCCATGATCTTGTCGCGCTCATCCAGCAGCGCGGCGGCCCGGCGCAGGTCGGCGGGGAGTTCGACGCGCAGCTCGTCGAGGGCGCCGATCATCTCGCCCCGGTCGACCATGCAGTTGTTGCGCGACATCGGGACGGAGCGGGCCTGCTCCACCATGGCGATCAGTTCATCGATGCGATCGAGCGGGTCCACCGGTACCTCACTCCTGTCGTTCTTCGGCCGACCTACATGATGCGGGCTGCGGCCGGGTTCCCGCTCCACCAATGATGTCGTGCGCGGGCGACAGGTGGCCCAACCGCCCCGTCCCGGCGCGTCGCGCAGGGCCGCCCGGGCGGTCGGGTCAGTCGGGCTGCGGCGGCGTCAGCCGGGCGCGCAGCTGCTCACGGACCAGGTCCGGCACGTGCGACGAGATGTCCCCGCCCCACTTGGCCACATCCTTGACCAGGCTGGAGGAGAGGAACGAGTAGAGCGGGTTGGTCGGCATGAAGAGCGTCTCCACGCCGGCCAGGCCGATGTTCATCTGGGCCATCTGCAGCTCGTAGTCGAAGTCGCTGACCGCCCGCAGGCCCTTGATCAGCACGCTCGCCTGCTGGGCGCGGCAGAAGTCCACCAGCAGCCCGCGGAACGACTCCACCCGCACGTTGTCGTACGAGGCCGTCACCTCGCGGAGCATGTCGATCCGCTCCTCGACGGTGAACAGGCCGCGCTTCGACTGGTTCACCAGCACCCCGACGATCACCTCGTCGAAGAGCCGGCTGGCCCGGCCGATGATGTCGAGGTGTCCGTTGGTGACCGGATCGAACGAGCCGGGACAGACCGCACGTCTCATGATCGGCGACCGTACCAAAGCGTGGTCTCGCCGTACCGGCGGCTGCGCTCGGGCGTGACGCCCTCCACCCAGTTGACCGGCCCGGTCCGGCGGGACCGCTCCACCACCACGAGGGCGTCCGCGGCCAGCCAGCCGCCGTCGACCAGCGCGGCCAGCATCGCGGTGATCTCCTCGTCGGGCACGGCGTACGGCGGATCGGCGAAGACCACGTCGTACGGGTCGCCGTCGGGGCCGGCCGCGAGCACGGTGGCCACCTTGCCGGTGACCAGGCGGGCGGCCGGGGCGGCCCGCAGCGCGGCGACGTTCTCCCGGATCACCCGGGCGGCCCGGGGGTCGGACTCGACCAGCAGCACGTGGTCGGCGCCCCGGGACAGCGCCTCCAGCCCGACCGCGCCGGAGCCCGCGTACAGGTCGGCGAAGCGGGCCCCGACGAGGTCCACCTCGGCCTGCACCGCGCTGAACAAGGCCTCCCGGACCCGGTCGGAGGTGGGCCGGGTGCCGGCGCCGGGCGGCGCGGCGATCCGTCGGCCACCGAGCGCCCCGGCCACGATCCGGGTCACCGTCGCTCCCTGTGCATGGCTCGACGGTACGCGACGGCCGAGAGCCCGACAGACGGCCGGCACATCACCGCTGCGGAGCCGGGCCGCGACAGGAAGTCTATCTAAGATCACGAATTGACAACATCATCCTGAAGGAGCAATCAGTGCTGTGGCGCACACTGCGAGATCGCTAGGGTCTGCCGGGTGTCGCGCCTGGCGTGAGGTTTCCGCCAGCCCGTCGCACTCTCCGGTTCCCCTAATCAGGAGTACACGTGAACCGTCCGAACTTCCGACGCGTCGCGGCGGTCGCCGCCGGCGCGCTGATCGGCCTCGCCGGCGTTGCGACCTTCGCCGCTCCGGCCATGGCCCACCACCCCCAGCCCTCCGGCACCTACTGCGCGGCCCAGGACGGCAAGGTCACCGTCAACTGGTCGGTGGGCAGCAACGTGCCCGACATCACCGGCACCATCACCAAGGTCGAGTCCACCGTGCCCGGTGACATCACCGGCAACCTGGCCGTCGGGGCGACCCTGGAGACGGAGAGCGGGACCCCGCTGACCGGTACGCAGACCCACACCTTCGAGGGCGCCATCCCCGAACTGAAGCTCAACGTCGAGGCGCGTTGGGTGCGCGGCGACCAGATCATCACCACGTCGCAGAGCGTAGTCGCGCAGCCCAGCCGGGACTGCGGCCCGGCTGAGTCGCCGTCGCCGTCGCCCAGCTCCCCGTCGCCGAGCGCCACCCCGGAGCCGACCAAGTCGCCCGAGGCCACCCCGTCGCCGTCCGCCTCCAGCCCGGCCAGCCCGTCCGCGACGCCGTCCGTCCCGGCCGAGCCGGCCGAGCCGGCCGAGCCGATTTTCCAGCTCGATCAGACCTGCGACAAGATGACCTTCAGCGTGGAGAACCCGGCGAAGGGCATTCCCTTCACCGCCACGATGACCACCGAGAAGGGCGTCACCAAGAAGCTCGTCTCCGTGCCGGGCAAGACCGTCTCGGTCAGCTTCGACGCGTACAAGGGCCTCAAGGTCACGGTCAAGTACGACGTGGTCGAGGACTCCGAGACCATCCCGTACACCCAGCCGAAGGACTGCTCGGGCCAGGGTGGCGGCCTGCCGGTCACCGGTCCGGCCGCCGGCGCCATCGTGGGTGGGGCAGCCGTCCTGCTCGCCGCCGGCGCGGTGCTCTTCGTGATGGCCCGCCGTCGTCGGGTCCGCTTCACCGCCTGATCCCGTTCGGATCGCCCGAGGGCGCGTCGACCACCCGGTCGGCGCGCCCTCGGCGCATCCGCCATGCGGTGTCGCCGTCGACTCGGCAGCGGCCTTCCGCCGGCCGGCCGGCGGCCACGGGTGGATCAACTTCTGGCGGAAGACGACGGGCTGGGGTCGAGCACGGGGACGAACGGCACCGGACGGCTCCGATCGGACCGGCGTCAGCCCTTCTCCAGGTACTCGGCGCGTTCCTCGTCGACCAGGGCGGCGACCGAGGCGGCCAGCGCGGGATGCCGGACCAGCTCCGGGTCCTCCTCGACCAGGGCGATCGCCTCGGCCCGGGCGTCCCGGATCAGGTCGGCGTCCCGCAGCAATGAGAGCAGCCGCAGGTGGGAGCGGCGCCCGGACTGGGTCGCGCCCAGCACGTCGCCCTCGCGGCGCTGCTCGAGGTCGAGCTCGGCGAGCTTGAAACCGTCCGTGGTGGACGCGACGGCCTCCAGCCGCTCCCGGGCCGACGAGCCCTCCGCCGCCTCGCTCACCAGCAGGCAGAGCCCGGCGGCGGACCCGCGCCCCACCCGGCCGCGCAACTGGTGGAGCTGGGAGACGCCGAACCGGTCGGCGTCGAGCACGATCATCACGGTGGCGTTGGGCACGTCGACGCCGACCTCGACCACCGTGGTGGCGACCAGCACGTCCAGCGCGCCGTCGGCGAAGGAGCGCATCACCGCGTCCTTCTCGTCGGCCGGCAGCCGCCCGTGCAGCACGCCGATCCGCAGCCCGTGCAGCGGCCCCTCGGCGAGCAGCGGCGCGACCTCGGTGACGGCGAGGGGCGGTCGCCGCCCGTTGTCGTCCTCCCGAGGCGGCTCCTCCTCGCTCTGCGGGCCCTCACCGATCCGTGGGCAGACCACATACGCCTGGTGGCCGGCGGCGACCTCCTCGCGCAGCCGGCGCCAGGCCCGGTCGAGGAAGGCCGGCTTCTCGGCGGCCGGCACCACGTGCGAGGCGATCGGCGAGCGGCCCTGCGGGAGCTGGGAGAGGGTGGAGATCTCCAGATCGCCGTAGACGGTCATCGCCACGGTGCGCGGGATCGGGGTGGCCGTCATCACCAGCACGTGCGGTGGCTGGTCGGCCTTGGCGCGCAGCGCGTCCCGCTGCTCCACGCCGAACCGGTGCTGCTCGTCGACGACCACCAGGCCCAGGTCGGCGAAGTCGACCCCCTCGTAGAGCAGCGCGTGGGTGCCGAGCACGATGCCGGCCCGACCCTCGGCCACCTCGGCCAGGGCCCGCCGCCGGGCCGCCGCGCCGAGCGAGCCGGTCACCAGTTCCACCCGGGTGGCGCCGTCGGCGGCACCCAGCTCACCGGCCCGGGCCAGCGGGCCGAGCAGGTCGAGCGTGCCCCGGTAGTGCTGGGCGGCGAGCACCTCGGTCGGGGCGAGCAGGGCCGCCTGACCGCCCGCGTCCACCACCTGGAGCATGGCCCGCAGCGCGACCACCGTCTTGCCCGAGCCGACCTCGCCCTGCAGCAGCCGGTGCATCGGGTGGGCGGTGGCCAGGTCGGTGGCGATCTCCGCGCCGACGGTCCGCTGGCCGGGCGTCAGCTCGTACGGCAGCCGGGCGTCGAACGCGTCGAGCAGCGCGCCGGCTTGCGGCGGCCGGGACCTCGCCGGCCAGTCGGCCGCCCGGCGCTTGCGTTGCACCAGGGTGAGCTGCACCGCGAACGCCTCGTCCCACTTCAGCCGCCGCCGCGCCCGGTACAGCTCCTCCTTGGTGGACGGCCGGTGGATCTCGCGCAGCGCGACGTCGATGCCGATCAGTTTGCGGGCGGCCCGGACGGTGGCCGGCAGCGGATCCTCCGGCGGGGTGAAGGTGTCCAGCACCACCCGCACGCAGCGGGCGATCACCCAGGTGGGCACCGCGGCGGCGGCCGGATAGACCGGGATCAGCGCGCCGGCGAACTCCTCGACCTCCTCGTTAGCAGCCGCCTCGCCGTCACCGCCCTCCCCGAGCAGGACGTACTCCGGGCCGTTGAGCTGCCGCTTGCCCCGGAACTCGGTGACCTTGCCGGCGAACAGCCCCCACCGGCCGGGGCGCAGCTCCCGCTCCCGCCAGGCCTGGTTGCCGAAGAAGGTGAGGGTGAGCACCCCGCCCGAGCCGTCGCCAACGGTCACCTCCAGCAGGTTGCCCCGCCGCTGCCGCATCGGCCGGACCGCGGTGCGCTGCACCTGGGCCAGCACGGTCACCTGCTCACCCACGTCCAGCGAACGGATGTCGGTGTGCTCGCCGCGCTCGTCGTACCGGCGGGGGAAGTGGTAGATCAGGTCGCCGGCGGTGTGCAGGTCGAGGTGGCTCGCCAGGGCCTTCGCGGTCTTCTCCCCGACCAGCTTCTTCAGCGGCGTGTCCAGGGTGGACGGCTCGGACGTCATTCGACCCCCACCAGGAGCGGATAGTGCGGCTGCCCGCCCTCGTACGCCTGGACCTCGACGAACGGCCAGGCCCGTGCCACGTGCTCGCGTACCCGGTCGGTCAGCCCCGCCGGGGCGTCCGCCCCGCTGAGCAGGGTGACCAGCTCGCCGCCGCCGCCGAGCATCCGGTCGACCACCGCGGTGCAGGTGTCGACCAGCTCCGCGCCGATCAGGTGCACCTCCCCCTCGACCAGCGCCAGCACGTCGCCCGGCTGGCACGGCCCGGCCACGGTGAGCGCCTCGCGGCTGGCGTGGCAGACCTCCGCGTACCGGCAGGCGCCGGCCGCCTCGGCCATGGCGATCACGTCGTCCTCGAACCGCCGGCCCGGGTCCCGCACGGCGAGGGCGGCCAACGCCTGCACCGGGGACCGGGTCGGCACCACGCTGACCTTGACGGCGAGCCGGTGGGCCTCCTTGGCGGCGGCGCTCGCCACCGACTGGGTGTTCGGGTCGTTGGGCAGGACCACGACCCTGGCTGCGCCGGTGGCCCGGATCGCGTCCAGCAGCTCGCCGGTCGACGGGTTGCCCGGCACCACGGTGGCGCCCTCGGCGCCGAACAACTCAGCCAGGCCGGCGCCGGCCGCCACCACCACGGCCGCCCGGCCGTCCGGCAGCACGGTCGGCGGGGGCGCGGCCGGCGCCACCTGGTCGGCGAAGCGGGTCACCGAGATCCGGTGCGGCCGGCCGGCCGCCACCCCCACCTCGATCGCCGCGCCCACGTCGTTGACGTGCACGTGCACGTTCCAGGTGCCGCCGCCGGGACCACCGTCGCCGACGACCACCAGCGAATCGCCCAGCGCGTCCAGCTCGGCGCGCAGCCGCGCCACCGCCTCCGCCCCGGCGTCCAGCAGGAACTGCACCTCGTACGCGTACTCCGGGGAGCCGGTCTCCCGGACGGCCGTGGCCGGCGGACGGACCACGGCCGGCGCGGGCGCCGGCTGCTGCGGGCTCTCCCCGGTGATCACCTCGACCAGCGCGTCCAGCAGCACGCAGAGCCCCCGCCCGCCGGCGTCCACCACGCCGGCCCGGGCCAACGCCGGCAACTGCTCGGGGGTACGCGCCAGCGCCCGCGCCGCCCCGCCGGCCGCGGCCCGGGCCACCGCCCGCAGGTCGTCGCTGTCCGCCTGCTCGGCGGCGCGCGCGGCGGCGGCGACCACGCTGAGCAGGGTGCCCTCGACCGGCCGGGCGACCGCGCCGTACGCGGCGGTGGCCGCGTCGGTCAGCCCGGCGGCGAGCTGGCGGCCGCGGACCGCCGGCGCGGCGGCCAGCGCGTCGGCGAAGCCGCGCAGGATCTGCGACAGGATCACCCCGGAGTTGCCCCGGGCCCCGAGCAGCGCGCCCCGGGCCATCAGCCGCAGCGCGTGCCCGTGCGGGGTGTGACCGTCGTCGGGGAGGGTGTCCAGATCCATCGCGAGGGCCTGCTGCGCGGAGGTGAGGGTGAGCACCAGGTTGGTGCCCGTGTCGCCGTCCGGCACCGGGTAGACGTTGAGATCGTCGATCTCGCCCTGGTGCCGCCGCAGGGCGGCCAGCCCGCTCGCGCACCAGCGGCGCACCGCGGCGGCGTCGAGGGTGTCCAGCACGGCGAGAAGCCTACTTGCGCGCACCGACACGCGCCGGGGCCGACCGGCCCCCACCGGCGTGTCCACCGTCCCGGCCCACCGTCCAGGCCTCCGCCCGGCACCGGTACGCTGGGCGAGCCCGAGCCGCCGCCGACCGGGCCGGTTGGGCGTACGGCGGGTCATCGGGTAACCTGACCAGGTTGCCCGGGCAGCGCCTGGCGGCGACCTCATGAACGTATCAATCCCAGGAGTATCCCGTGGCTAGCGTGTGCGACGTCTGTGGCAAGGGACCGGGCTTCGGCCACAACGTGTCCCACTCGCACCGGCGGACCAACCGCCGCTGGAACCCGAACATCCAGTCGGTGCGTACCCCGGCCGGTGGCGGCAACACCAAGAAGTTGCAGGTCTGCACCTCGTGCATCAAGGCCGGCAAGGTCACCCGCGCCTGACGCGGTAAGCCTTCAGCTTCAAGATCCACCCAGCACCGGCGGGCCGTCACGGTCCGCCGGTGCTCTCGTGTCCGGGTTCGGACACGGCGCCGCGGTGTGTGACGACGACGCCGCCCCGCACCACGACCCAGGTCAGAGCGGGCGGCCGAACGACAGGCAGCCGGGCTCGTCCCGGTAGAAGCCGAAGTTCGGGATCCGCTCGTAGCCGGCCGCGGTGTACATCGCGATCGCCTCGGGCTGCTTCTCGCCGCACTCCAGGATGATCTGCTTGCGGCCGTGGTCCCGGGCCGACTGCTCGACCGCGGCCAGCACCCCGCGGGCCACTCCCCGGCCCCGGGCGACCGGGCTGGTGTACATCCGCTTCAGCTCGGCCGTCTCCCCGTCGTCGCCGTGGCTGCGCCAGCCGCCGCAGCCCACCGGCTCCCCACCGACGTAGGCCACCAGGAACGCGCCGGCGGGCGGCGCGAACTCCGCCGCGTCGACCGGCGTCTCGTCACCGCTGCCCCCGTACCGCTGGCCGAGGTCGGCCAGGGCCGCCCGGATCAACGCCTGCGACTCGGGCGCGTCGAACCGCTCCGCCCGGATCTCGATCTCACTCACGCCTGAAGGGTACGACCGCCACCGACGCCGTTCCGGGCCTGCCGGCCCGGTTCGGTCGCAGATCACTCCGTCCGGCGGAAGTGGTCCCAGCCGGCCGGCCCGTCGTACGCCGCGCCGTCCACGGTCACCCCCACGCCCTCGGTCACCCGCCCGACCGGCCGCCACCGCGCCGGCAGCGCCACCGCCGGCGGGAAGGTCGCGACCAGGGCGTGGTCGTCGCCCCCGGCGAGGATCCAGGAGTACGGGTCGACGCCGAGCGCCTGCGCCGCGTCCCGCATCTGCCGGGGCACCTCGAAGGCGTCCCGACGCAGGTCGACGGCGACGCCGCTGGCCTTCGCCACGTGGCCCAGGTCGGCCACCAGCCCGTCCGAGACGTCGATCATGGCGGTGGCGCCGAGCCCGGCCGCCTCCGGGCCGGCCGGATACGGCACCTCGGGCCGCCGGAACGCCTCCACCAGCAGCCGGGGCGTCCGGAAGCCGCGGGACAGGACGGTGTAGCCGGCCGCCGCCCAGCCGGTCCGCCCGGCCAGGGCCACCACGTCGCCGGGTCGCGCCCCGGAACGGACCACCGGCGGCCGTCCCGCCAGGTCGCCGAGGGCGGTGACCGCGATGGTCAGCGTGGGACTGGCGGACATGTCCCCGCCGACCACGCTCGCGCCGACCAGGGCCGCCTCCGCGCCGAGGCCGTCGGCCAGCTCCTCCGCCCAGCTGGTGTCCAGATCCGTCGGCATGCAGAGGGCCACCAGCAGGGCGGTCGGGGTGGCACCCATCGCCGCGATGTCGGCCAGGTTGGCCGCCGCGGCCCGATGCCCCACGTCCCGCGCGGTGGACCAGTCCCGGCGGAAGTGCCGCCCCTCGACCAGCACGTCGGTCGAGGCCACCACCCGCCGGTCCGGCGCCGCCACCACCGCCGCGTCGTCACCCGGGCCGAGCAGGCAGCTCTCCCCGTACGTCAACCGGGCGGTGACCCGATCGATCAGTCCGAACTCTCCGACACCCGCGACCGTCATCGCCGTCCCCTCGTCGCATCCACTCGTCCCACACCGGGGCCGCCACGCCGTCCCCAGGCGGGGCGTGCCCTCGCTCACCGCGTCCACCCGGCCACCGATAGGGATCAGGCCTGCTCCGTACGGTAGTTTCACCCTTCGGGCCGCCCCAGGGCGGCGACGGACGGAGGTCGAGTCGTGGTACAGGCGTACATCCTCATCCAGACCGAGGTCGGACGGGCGCGTGACGTGGCCGGTCTGATCGCGGACCTTGCCGGCGTGGTGCGGGTCGACGCCGTCACCGGGCCGTACGACGTGGTGGTGCTCACCGAGGCGAACTCCGTCGACGAGCTCGGCAAACTCATCGTCAGCAAGGTGCAGATGGTGCCCGGCATCACCCGCACCCTCACGTGTTCGGTGGTGCGGCTGTAAGTGGACGAGATCACCGTCTCCCCTGTTCCCGACGAGTCCCGCCCGGTCGACGAGACGCCGCGCCCGGACCGGACCAACCGCCGCGCCGCACTGGTGGCCACGCTCATCGCGCTGCCGGTGACCGTGGCGGTGGCCGGCTTCACCTTCGCGAAACTCGCCCCGGACGAGCCGGCCGCCGCGCCGGTCCCGTCGGCGACCGCAGCGCGGCCGCAGTCCACCGCCCCGGTCGAGCTGCCCGCCCCGACGCTGGCCGAGCGACCGGCGACGGTCTGCCGTGCCCTGGTGTCGCAGTTGCCGCCGCGAGTACGCGACCTGGCCCAGCGGCCGGTCACCGCCGGCCCCGAGCAGAACGTCGCGTACGGCGACCCGGCGCTGACCGTCGCCTGCGGCGGCACGCCGCCGATCGTCCAGCCCACCGACGAGGTGTGGTCGGTCAACAAGGTCTGCTGGCACGCGGTGCAGGAGGCCGACGCCACCGTGCTGACCACCGTCGACCGGGAGACCCCGGTCCGCGTACGCGTGCCCCGGCAGTACGAGCAGCCGCTGCAGTGGGTCAGCCCGATCTCCGACACCATCGTCGCCGCGGTCCCCTCGGCGAAGAGCGCCCCGCAGGGCTGCACCCCCTGACCCACCCCCGTCCGCCCCGCACCCGCGCCCCGGCACCGGGCGCACTTTCACGGAAAGAGTGGCCATTCCCGCTCGGGAGGCCACTCTTTCCGTGAAAGTGCGCGGATCTTGGGGTGGCGTGGGGCGACCCGGCGGTCAGCGGGGGCTGGTGTGGCGGTGCAGGGCGGTGCGGATGAGGCGGTTGACCAGCTTCGGGTACTCCAGGCCGCTGGCCGCCCACATCCGCGGGAACATCGACGTCGGGGTGAAGCCCGGCATCGTGTTGATCTCGTTGAGGTAGACGTCCAGCTCCGGGGTGACGAAGAAGTCGACCCGGGCCAGGCCGGAGCAGTCCAGCGCGGTGAACGCCCGGGTGGCGTACTCCTGGACCTGCCGGGTGACCCGCTCGGGCAGGTTGGCCGGGACGTCGTACTCGCAGACCTCGTCGGCGTAGATGTACTTCGCCTCGAAGTCGTACCAGCCGTGGTCGCCCACCATCCGCACCTCGGCCAGCACGGACGCCTCGGGCGCGCCGCCCGCCTCGCCCTCCAGCACGCCGCACTCGATCTCCCGGCCGGCGATCGCCCCCTCGACCAGCACCTTGGTGTCGATCTCGCGGGCCGTGGCGACCGCCGCGTCGAGCTGCGCCCAGTCGTCGACCTTGGTGATGCCGAAGGACGAGCCGGCGCGGGACGGCTTGACGAAGACCGGCAGCCCCAGCCGCTCCTTGTCCGCCTCGCTCAGCGTCACCCCGTTGCGCAGCACCACGTACGGGCCGACCGGGATGCCCTCGGCGGCGCAGAGCTTCTTGGTGAACTCCTTGTCCATGGCGGCGGCGGAGGCGAAGACGTTCGCCCCGACGTACGGGATGTCGGCCATCTCCAGCATGCCCTGGATGGTGCCGTCCTCGCCGTACGCCCCGTGCAGCACGGGGAAGACCACGTCCACGTCGGCCAGCGCCCGTGGGCCCTCGGTCGGGTCGAGCACCATCAGGCCACCCGCGGTCGGCTCGGCGCGCAGCACCAGGGCGGCGCCGGCGGCTGCGGTGATCTCCGGGAGCTTGCGCGCCTGGATCGACAGCTGGCTCGGGTCGCCGCTGGTCAGCACCCACTGGCCCTGCCGGGTGATGCCGACCGGCACCACCTCGAACTCGTCCGGGTCGAGGGCGCCGAGCACGCTGCCGGCGCTCACGCAGGAGATGCCGTGCTCCGGGCTGCGGCCGCCGAAGACGATCGCCACACGGGTCTTGCCTGGGGTGGTCACTCGAGGTCACCTCTTCGCTCGCGACTGCGGCTGGCCGTGCTCGCCGGTGGCGCTCACCCGATTGACCTTACTGTGCGTGGCGAGAACCCAAAGCCGATACCCGGGTACCCGGGCCCGGACAACGCAACCGGTCAACGAGCAGTACACGGGGAGTAATTGCCGTTCGGGTGAGCGGAGCGGACCCCGCCTTCACTACGCTCCTCGTCCTATGAGCGCCGATCCCCTCATCGACAGCCTGCTGGCCGCCGTCGGCGGCCGCCCGGACGACCTGCCCCTGCGCCTGCACCTGGCCGGGCTGTTGCTGGACGCCGGCCGGGGCGGGGAGGCGATCGCGCAGATCGGGCAGGCACTCGCCCGGGACCCGGGCAACAACCAGGCCCAGAGCCTGATGCAGCGGGCGCTGGGCACGCCCGCACCGGAGGCGCGGGCGGCCCGGCCGCCCGCGCCGCGCGCGGCCCCCGCCGGTCCGACACCGCCGGGAGACGACCCGCTGGCCGCGTACGAGCAGGAGCTTGCCGACGTCGTACCGCCGCGCTTCGCCCGGGCCGGCGACGAGCCGGAACCGGTCGTCGGCGACGCCGACCGGGTGTACGACGTGGAGTCCGCCACGGTCCGGCTGGCCGACGTGGGCGGCATGACGGCCGTGAAGGAACGCCTGGAGCTGGCCTTCCTCGGCCCGCTGCGCAATCCCGAGCTGCGGCGGATGTACGGCAAGAGCCTCCGCGGCGGGCTGATGCTCTACGGCCCGCCCGGGTGCGGCAAGACCTTCCTGGCCCGGGCGGTTGCCGGCGAGATGGGCGCGAAGTTCCTCTCCCTGTCCATCGTCGACGTGCTCGACATGTGGATCGGCAACTCGGAGCGGAACCTGCACGAGTTGTTCGAGGCGGCCCGGCGCAACGCGCCCTGCGTGCTCTTCCTCGACGAGGTCGACGCCCTGGGCCACAAGCGTTCACAGGCCTCGTCGAGTTCGATGCGGACGCTGGGCAACCAACTGCTGGCCGAACTTGACGGCATGGAGGGCAGCAACGAGGGGGTCTTCGTGCTGGCCGCCACGAACACCCCGTGGGACGTGGACCCGGCGCTGCGCCGGCCGGGCCGGCTGGACCGGGTGGTGCTGGTGCTGCCGCCCGACGCCGAGGCCCGCGCGGCGATCCTCGAGTACCACCTGCGTGAGCGGCCGATCGCCAACATCGACCTGCGCAAGGTGGTCGTCGCGACCGAGGACTTCTCCGGCGCCGACCTGGCCCACCTCTGCGAGACCGCCGCCGAGTTCGCGATGGCCGACTCGGTACGCACCGGCGAGGTCCGGATGATCGAGCAGCGGGACCTGGAGCGGGCACTGAAGGAGGTCCGCCCGTCCACCCGGCCCTGGCTGTCGACCGCCCGCAACGTCGCCATCTTCGCCAACGAGGGTGGCGTCTACGACGACCTGGTGGCCTACCTGAAGCGGCGCAAGCTGCTCTAACTGCCGGCGACCACCGGGCCGACCGTGGACCCCGCGCGCAGGGTCTCCAGCGCCGCGATGGCCACCCCGCGCGCCCCGGCCATGTCCCGGTCGGGCACCAGGGCGAAGGTGGCGACGGCGGCCTGCTCGGCGCGGAGCACGGTGTGCTCCGCGACCGTGGCGAGGAACCAGTCGCGGAACTCCGGCGCCGCCTCCACCACCCCACCACCGACGAAGTACGCGTGCGGGTCGGTGAAGTTGGCCGCGATCGTGAAGAGCCGGCCCAACGCCATCGCCTGCTGGGTGAAGACCTCCCGGGCCAGCGCGTCGCCACGCTCGCCGTACCCGCGGACGAGCTTCGCCGCCCGGCCCGGCTCCTCGGCCGCCAGCGGATGCCCGGGGTGCCGGCCCAGCCAGTGCGGCAGCAGGTTCCGCTCGATCGCGGTCAGCGAGGCGACGCTCTCCGCGTCCCCGGCGAAGCCGCAGGCGCAGGTGGGCATCGGCTGACCGGGCGCGAGCAGCCCGTCCAGCGGGATGTGCACGTGCCCGAACTCTCCCGCCATGCCGGCGGCCCCGGCGACCACCCGACCGCTCTCCACCACCCCACCGCCGAGCCCGGTGCCGACGATGGCGGCGACCGAGGAGCGGCGCAGCGCGTCCGCCCCGAAGTGCACGTGGTGCGCGTAGAGGGCGGCCGCATTACCGTCGTTGTGGTAGATCACCGGGAGGCCGAGCCGGCGCTCCAGCGCGCCGCGTACGTCGTACCCCCGCCAGGCCGGCTGGGAGAAGTTCGTCGAGCCGCGCGAGGAGATCACCCCGGTGGCGCTCGCCGGGCCCGGCGTGTCCAGCCCGACCGCGCGGACCAGCTCGCGGGGGACGCCGACCAGCGCCAGCACCCCGTCCAGCGCCCGAGCCAGCGCCTCGATCGCCGCCTCGGGACCGGACTGCACCTCGCTCGGTATCTCCACCAGCCCGTCCACCAGGAACCGGCCGTCGACGGTCAGGACGGTCGCGTTGTTGCTGTTTCCGCCGTTGTCGAGACCCACCACCACCGGCACACCCGCGCTGCCCACCCCGCCACCGCCTCCCGCCGAGCCCGTCCCGATCTGAGGCTAGTTCCACGTTCACCGTCCCGCCATCCCCGGCCACCTGACACCGGCGGCCCAACGGGCCGCGAGCCGCGCCGAGCGGACGACGGGCGGACCGGGACCGACGGGTCGTCGTGGGCCGTCGCCGTGGCCCTGGCTCAGCCAGCGCGGCGGGCGGTGACGGCGGTGGCGTCCAGGTCGTCGTCGCGCACCACGACGGCCTCCAGGCCGAGGGCGGTGAAGGCTCCACAGAGCACATCGACCTGCCGCTCGCTGATCTCCACCACCAGGTGCCCGCCCGGGGCGAGCCACTCCGCCGCGCCGGCGGCCACCCGGCGCAGCACGGCCAGCCCGTCCACGCCGCCGTCGAGCGCCACCGGGGCCTCGTGCAGCCGCGCCTCCGCCGGCATCAACGCCACCGCCCCGCTCGGCACATAGGGGGCGTTCGCCACCACCAGGTCGAGCCGGCCGCGCCACTCGGGCGGGACCGGCGCGAACAGGTCGCCCTGGAACACCGGTACGCCCAGCGGGTCGAGGTTGCGCCGGGCACAGGCCACGGCCGCCCGGTCGACGTCGGCGGCGGCCAGCCACCGGGGTGCGAGCCGGGCGTGCAGCACCAGCGCGGCGGCACCAGAGCCGCAGCACAGGTCCAGTACGGCGGGGGCGGGTCCGGCCACCGCAGCCGCCGTGGCGACCAGCAGGGCGGTCCGTCCACGGGGGACGAAGACGCCGGGGTCGACGGCCACCCGCAGGCCGCAGAACTCGGCCCAGCCGAGCAGGTGCTCCAACGGCAGGCCGGCGACCCGGCGGTCGACCAGGTCGGCCAACGCCTCGGCCGAGTCGGCCGCGTCGATCAGCAACTCCGCCTCGTCCTCAGCGTAGACGCAGCCGGCGGCGCGCAGCTGGCGGACGAGGGCGGGACGGTCAGGGGAGAACGGGAATGGCGCCATGGGAAACCTCCGGGAACGCTCGTCGGCGCTCCCGGCGTCGCCTACTTCCCGGGCGACGCGGACGCGGAGGGGAGCACCGGTCCTGTCTGATGGATCGGTCTCACCTCCTCCGGTCGGGGCCCGCTCGGGCCGAAACGGCTCAGGGCCGGGCTCACGATAGCTCAGCCGGTGCGCGTCGCGTCGCCCGGCGCGGCCGGGCCGGCCCCGGTGCTGGCGTCCAGCGCGACGGCGATGTCGGCGACCAGGTCGGCGGTGTCCTCGATGCCGCAGGAGAGGCGGACGAAGCCGGGCGCGGTGTCGTCCCCCCACTGGGCCCGCCGGTCGGCGGTGGTGTGCAGCCCGCCGAACGAGGTCGCGGCGGCGACCAGCCGGGCCGCGTCGAGGAAGCGGGCCACCCGGTCGGCGTCCCCGAGGTCGAACGAGAGCACCCCGGGCATCCGTCGCATCTGGACCGAGGCCACCGGGTACGCCGGGTCGCCGGGCAGCCCGGGCCAGCGCAGGCCGGTCACGTCGGCGCGGCCGGCGAGCAGCCGGGCGAGCGCCTCGGCGTTGGCGGACTGCCGGGCGAGCCGCAGGTCCATCGTCGCCAGGGACCGGTGGGCCAGCCAGGCGTCGAAGGCGCCCGGCACGGCCCCGGTGGTGGTCCGCCAGGCGGTCACCGGTTCCAGCAGCTCGGCTGAGCGGGTCACCACGTAGCCGAGCAGCAGGTCGGAGTGCCCGGTCAGCGCCTTGCTGCCGGAGGCGACCACGACGTCGGCGCCGAGGTCCAGCGGTCGCTGCCCGAGCGGGGTGGCGGTGGTGTTGTCGACCGCGACCAGCGCGCCGGCGGCGTGCGCCCGGGCGGCCAGCGCCGGCACGTCGGCCACGTCCAGGCCCGGGTTCGCCGGGGTCTCCAGCAGCACCAGCCGGACACCCTCGAACGACGGGTACGGCCCGGCGGTCGGCACGAAGCCGACCCGGACGCCGATGCCCTCCAGGGTGCTCGTGGCGAAGGCCCGGACCGGGAAGTAGCCGTCGGCGGGAAGCAGCACGGTATCGCCGGGGCGCAGCAGGGCCAGCAGCAGCCCGGTGATGGCGGCCTGGCCGCTGGCGAAGACCCGGCAGTCGCCGCCCTCCAGCTCCCCGATCGCCGCCTCCAGCAGGCGGCGGGTGGGGTTGTCCGGCCGTCCGTACCCGTTCGGCGTCGCCGCCGGCCCCCGCCAGGGGTCCAGGTGGTACGGCGCGGCGAAGACCGGCCCCGGCAGGAACGGCTCCCCGGGCGTCGGCGCGGGCAACCCGGCGTGCACGCACCGGGTGCCGTCGCGGAACTCGGTCATCGGCGCCTCACTCGTACGACTCGGGCTTGGCGGTCCGGCTCATCAGGGTGTCCACGGCCAGCCGCGGGTCCATCCCCTCGTGGCAGATCCGCTCGATCTGCTCGGTGATCGGCATCTCCACCCCGTGCGCCCGGGCCAGGTCGCGGATGGCCAGGCAGCTCTTCACGCCCTCGGCGGTCTGCCGGGTCGCGGCCTGCGCCTGCTCCAGCGTCTCACCGCGGCCGAGGTGCTCGCCGAAGGTGCGGTTGCGGGCCAGCGGCGACGAGCAGGAGGCGACCAGGTCACCCATGCCGGCCAGGCCGGCGAAGGTGATCGGGTCCGCGCCGAGCGCCACGCCCAGCCGGGCGGTTTCGGCCAGCCCCCGGGTCATCAGCATGGCCCGGGTGTTGTCGCCGAAACCCATCGCGGTGGCGATGCCGTAGGCCAGGGCGATCACGTTCTTGACCGCCCCGCCCAGCTCGCAGCCGATCACGTCGTCGTTGGTGTACGGCCGGAAGTACGGCGTGCGGATGGACGACTGGACCAGCGCGGTCCGCCGGGGGTCGGTGCCGGCGACCACGGTCGCGGCCGGCTGCTCGGCGGCGATCTCGGGCGCCAGGTTGGGGCCGGAGACCACCACCACCCGGTCCGCGGACACCCCGGCGGTCTCCGTGATGACCTGGCTCATCCGCTTGGTGGTGCCCAGCTCGATCCCCTTCATCAGGGAGACCAGGGTGGCGTCGGGGTCGAGGTGGCCGGTCCACCAGGCCAGGTTGCCGCGCAGGGTCTGCGACGGGACGGAGAGCACGACCACCTCGGCCCCGGCGATGGCCTCCTCGGCGTCCCCGGTCGCGGTGACCCGGTCGGGCAGCCGCAGGCCCGGCAGGTAGTCCGGATTGTGCCGCCCGGTCCGGATCGCCTCGGCGACCGCCCGCCGCCGGGCCAGGATCGTCACGTCCCGGCCGGCGTCGGCGAGGATCTTGGCGAACGCGGTGCCCCACGACCCGGCCCCCAGCACCGCCACATGTCCGGTCATTCGGTCACCTCGGGAGTACGCGGACGGGCGGGACGTTCCCAGAGCGGCGGCGGTGTGCCACCGCGGATCTCCGCGACCATGTCGCGCAGCCGCAGCATGATGGTGTCGGTCATCCCCTCCAGCACCGCCCGGGTCGGCGCGGCGCCCGCCCAGCGGCTGAGGTCGACCGGCGGGCCGGCCACCACGGTCACCGGGATCCGGGGCCGCAGGCCGAACCGGGTGGTCCGCGGGTCGAACAGCTTCTCCGGGCCCCACATCGCCAGCGGGATCACCGGCGCGCCGGTGGCCAGCGCCAGCCGGGCGGCCCCGGTCTTGCCCTTCATCGGCCACAGCTCGGGCTCACGGGTGGTGGTCCCCTCCGGGTAGATCACCACAGCGCCGCCCTCGGCCAGGGCGGCGACCAGCTTGTCCAGCGACTTGACCGCGTCGACGGTGCCGCGCTCCACCGGGATCTGCTTGCATCGGTGCACGATCCAGCCGATCACCGGGACCCGGAACACGCTGGCCTTGCCCAGGAACTGCGGCCAGCGGCCGGCGTCGTGGATGAAGTGCGCGGAGACCAGCGGGTCGGCGTGCGAGATGTGGTTGGGCACGATGATGATCCCGCCCTCGCGGCGCAACTGCTCCGCGCCCCGCCAGGTGCGCCGGGTCCAGACGGTCATCACCGGCTTGACCAGCGCCACGGCGAACCGTTGCCAGAATCCCAGCCTTCGCCGTGCCACCGTGCCTCCTCGTCGTGCCCCGACCCGCGCGCCCACGTCCCGCGACGAAATCATGCCTGCTCGCCCCGGGTCCGGCCAGTGAGGGTACCGCCGCCCAACTGGCAGGATTGTCACGTGGCTGAGCCGACCTGGACCGTGGTGGTGCCGGTGAAGCGTCTTCCGGCGGCGAAGAGCCGCCTGCGGGGCGCGCTGCCGGGCGTACCCCATGAGGAGCTGGCGCTGGCCCTGGCGGCCGACACGGTCCGCGCGGTGCTGGCCTGCCCGGCGGTGGCCGAGGTCCTGGTGGTGACCGACGACGCCCGCGCGGCGGCGGAGCTGGCCGCGGCGGGCGCCCGGGTCGTGCCGGACGCGCCGGACGCCGGGCTGAACGCCGCCTTCCGGCACGGCGCCGCGGCCGCCGGCCGGCACGCCCGGGTGGCCGGCCTCACCGCCGACCTGCCGGCGCTGCGCCCGGCCGAGCTGACGGCGGCGCTGTCCGCGGTCCCGGCCGGCCCGCCGGGGGTACGCCGGTTCGTGGCCGACGCCCCGGGCGGCGGCACGGTGCTGCTGGCGGCGCCGCCGGGCGTGCCGCTGGAGCCCCGGTGCG